>CAZANL010000084.1:5337-6202 GCA_964486115.1 uncultured Planctomycetota bacterium | reverse complement strand
AGCCCGCTGCCGGCGAGCCTTCTTGATCAACGGCGGTATCTTCTCTGCTTCCCACGATTCGAACTAAGCCCCCCCTGTCACCTGGGCCAGCTTGCGCAGTAACGGCACGTTCAACTCCGGATGACGGGACTCTACGTCCGGAATGCGCACGTCGAAATTAACCCGGGCCTCCTCGAAGATCCCGCGCTGCTCGTTCTTGTCCACCCACAACTCCCACCGCCCGAGGAAGTTGGCGTAGATCACACCTGAATAGGTCCCAGGCCGCCCCTTGATCGCTGTCAGGAAATGTGTCCGCTCCTGCTCATCCGGGTTACGCGAGCGTAGCTTCCAGCTCTTGTCCTGTGCCGGATTGAACTCCCGATCGAGCACTTCGAGCGTAACCTGAACGCGCTGGCCAGGCTCATACTCCGCTCTATTAGTGGTCAGCTTGTAGTGAAAGCTCTCACCGAACAGACTGGGCGCCCCGACATACCGGATGACCTGGCCCCAAAATCTCCGGTGATACAGGTCGCCCCGGAGATACCGCCAGCGCCAGGTCTCGTCGGTGGCAGAGAAAAAGACCTTTCCACGGCCGAAGTTGCGCAGAACGAACAGCGGATAGGGCCTGCGCTGCGCACCCGCGCGTTCACTGCCAGCCTTGTATAGATAGGTCTCGTCCGGATGAACGGCTAACACGCTCGCGCCAGGGATCGGTCGAGTTTTACGGTACCAGAAGAAGTGACCGATATAGCGATCCTCCCAGATCTTCCGATTCTCGCGAAGATCATCCTCGAGTTGGAAGATCGGGTGCCCTTTGGCGCGCTGAGTCCGCACCATACGCTTGCTCTGAACGTAGGCCTGACTCATGTCCTGAGGCAGCGCTCGG
>CAZANL010000084.1:0-5327 GCA_964486115.1 uncultured Planctomycetota bacterium | reverse complement strand
ATTCTCACCTTGGCCAGCAATCAAGATCAGGCCGCCTCCTCGCTTCTCGACGAAGGCTCGCAGATCCTTGAAAAACCGTCTCGACTCTCCCGGCCCGGCGCCCAGATTGGAGGAGTCGACATCCCCCAATATCACCACGTGATACTTGAACAGCGCCTCACGCGAAGGAGGCCACTCGCGAAGCTCTTCGGCTTCTTCACTCTTCTCCTGAGGCCAGTCGTCATCGGCCATCGTCAGATAGAGGTTGGCCATCATCTTGGCGTCGCGAACCAGCCAGCCCTTGATATAGCGGAAGCCCTTCGATGTACAGAACCCGCAATCGGTCATCTCGGACCTCGACACGAAGCAACAGCTGATTGTTGCGCAGCGTCTCCTCACCCTCTTGGCGGCGCACCTTGACCCGAACGAAATAGACGCCGTCGTTCTTGAAGATGTGGATGAACCGCATGTGCTGAACTGTTCCCGGCTTCCCCAGCTGAATCGCCTGCGTCCCCAGCACGTGCCCCGCTCGGTCGAGTGGCAGCTTCTGCGAGGCGATCATCCGCTTGCGAAATCCATCGCCGGACGTGCGCACCCAACGCGTGATGTCCTCGAGTACCACGGCAACGTTCTTCTTTTCCCGATATCCCTGCTGTACCAACTCCAGGTGAAAGGTGACCTTGTCTCCGACAAGGACCTTCTCGCGAGCTCGGAGCCGCAGCAGCGCCACATCCTTGGGTTTCTTGGGGCTGCCGACGCCAACCGTGTACATCGGGATCTGAAGATCACCCACCAGCTTTCCGGCCTCCAGAGGCGCCAGTTCGTCAGAGTTGGACTGGCCATCGGTCAGCATCACAATCGCCGCGATCCTCCGATCTCTCGGCTGATCGAGCAGCGTCTGGAGGATGTCGCCGATCCGGGTTCTCTGCCCCTGAGGTCGGGTTTTGCCCGGCTGGATGTTGGGATACAGGTCGCTGCTGAATGCATACACTTCGATGTCATTGCGCTTCTTCAACCCGGGTAACAGCTTGCCACGCTTCAGGTCGAGGAGGCGATTGACGATCGCGATCCGCTCGATCTTCGGCGGCAACGGCTTTGAGATCTTGCCCTCCTTGTCGATGTACCCCATCACCTTCCAGAGCCGGAGTGCCTGCTCCTTGGAATAGTGATCCTGCAGCGTCATCGAAAGTGATTCGTCGACCAGCACGACGACTGCACTTTTGCGATAGCGACTGGCTTTGGTCTCGTACACCGGATTCATGTAGACCAGCAGCAACGCGATCAGCAGCGCCAACCGTAAGGATCCGAGGAAAACCCGCGCTGGTAATGACAACGATTTGGACTCGCGACGGTAGATCACGAAGACGAAGACCAGCGCGGCAAGCACCAGCAGGAAGATACCCCAGCGCGGTGGGGCGTTCTTCCAGATCAACTCGGGCTGCGGTAGTTGCGAAAGAATTGTCCAGACCATCAAGCGCGCCCCATCCACATGGCCAGGGTTGATTCGGAAATCAAGCAGAGCAAGCCGAGAAGCAGCAGGATGTGCCAGACCTCGCCTTCCTTCTGTGCGCCGCTCCCCTTGAGCAATGACCGTGCCGACCGACTGAAGGTGTATGGCGGGCGATCGAGCGCCGGATAACGCTTGACCAGCCCATTGCGACCCAGATGCTCCAGGTTGCCTTCCGCCGGATCGACACCCACCGCGTAGTAGGCGATATCCTTCTTCTTGAGCCGCTGGCCGGTGTCGGTCGTCCGCAGTCGGTCCAGTTCGACGCGATAGACCCCGGGCTGCTCGGTCTTGTCATACAGGAACATCTCGGTCACGCCTGTCTGCTTGACCGCATCCTGACGAGGATTGCCCTTCAAGTCCGGGCGCGCCAGCCTGACTTCCTGGGCATACTCCCGCAGCGAGAACTTGATGGGTGCATGCACCAGTAAGTTACGCGTGGCTGAGAGCCGCGAGATCAGGTAATAGACCATTTCGTGCATCAGCGGCAGATAGATGTCGCTGTTGACCATCAGATGCCAGTCCATGTCGGCCGAGGTACTGACGAGCATCACTTTGCCCTGACCCACCTGCCGCTCCATGATAGCTGGCGACTTCTTGTCGTCACTGAAGCGCGCGAGCACGGAGACCGATCGGCTCTTCGCCGGTGTTACCGGGTAGAACATTCCGACGAATTCCGTCTCGTCCGCAAGTCCGTTGAACATGTACTGGAAATCACGGAAGAACAGGAACATCGGATGATTGAAGTCCGATGGGAGAAGCTTCATCAGCGAGGCCTTGGGACCGACCGCCCCGACAGGCTTGTCGGCCAGCCGGCCGGGCAACAGGTTGCGCTTTTCGAGCAACCGCTTGTTGTAGATGTCGGCACGAACTTCGTCCCCGAGAAAGATCAAAAGCCCCCCGCCACGCTTGACGAAGGCCTCGAGCTCGAGCTCTTTCTCCTCCGAGAGGTAGCTCACGTTGGCCAGCACGATCAGATCATATCCAGAACCGGCCAGCTTGGTCCTCTGGAACTGGGAGCGTTCCACTTGCCGTGGCTCGAAAATGTGGCGCACTGTGTTGTTGCGCGAAATTTGCGGCGCCAACGCGTTGACCAGATAGTGCGTCTCTGCCAGATCACTCCACTTCTGGGGGTCCCCGTCGACCAGCAAGACCTTCACCTTCTCCACAACCTCGAAAGCAAAATGGCGGCGGTTGTCGACGACCAGATTTGTCTCCCCCTCCAACTCCACGGTGATGTAGGTCGGCCCGGGCTTCGGAAAAACCTCCGAGAAAGACACGTCGTGGGACTTGCGCGGTCCGAGCGTGGGAATCCGCTCGGTCGCACGCTTGGCCCCACCCACCAAGAGGTGCACCTTGACCCCGTGCACCGGTTTGGTGCCAGTGTTGGTAATCGTTGCCAGAAACTGGGTCGTGAGATTGTGCCCCGCGATCTTGTCCGCGGTGTAGAGCTTGTCCACCGACAGGTTCAGCCCCGGCTGTTTCTTACCCAGGTCGACAAACTGGAACTCCTCCACCTTGCCGGTCAGCTGTTCCAGCGCGGCCTGGACACCCGGCACCATGCGCCCCTTGTGAACCCAACCATTGCGGGTCAGATCGCTGAGGAAGACGAGGCGTTTACGCCCTCGCGCCTTGAAGCGCGGGTCCGCAATCAGTTCGTGAACCCTCCGGAGGCTGGCCGCGATGTCAGTTGCACCGCCCGTTGGCTTGAGCGCCTTGAGCGTCGTCACCACCGTCTCGTGGTTGGGGGTGTATTCCAGCATGATCTCGGGGCGATCACTCGCAGTGAGCAGAGCCACGCTACCCTTCCCGTCGAGGCTGGCGACGAATTCGAGACCCTCCTCGACCGCCTTGTCGAAGATGCTCTTGCTCCCTTCCCGATAGGTCATCGAGTAGCTTGTATCAACCACCAGGATCAGGTCACGATCGCTACGAGCCAGCGCGCGTAACCCGGGCATCGCCAGCCGAACCACCGGACGCATGAAGGCCATCACGATGAAAAGGATTGCGAGCACACGCAGCAACAGCAACAGCAGGTTCTCGAGCATCAACCGCTTGCGGGTCTTCTTGAAGGCCCGCAGCAGGAACACCATCGCAGCCCACTCCTGTTTGCGGTAGGTCTGGCGGAAGATCAGGTGGATGATGATCGGAACCGCGATCAACGTCGCTCCCCAGGCGAAGAGGGGATTGAGAAAATTCACGCTCTTCTCCCCGCGTTACGGGCCGACAGATATGACGAGAGAGCAACATCCAGCATCTCGTCTGTGGCAATCAGGGTGTAATCCGCCTGCACCTTCAGCGCATTGCGCCGCAGCTCGCGTATGTGTGAGAAGATCTCTTCGAGATAAGCTTCTCGCACCGCCCGAGGGTCCAGCAACTGCTCTGGCAGATCCTCCAGCCCGATGAACTTCGTCATCCGTGTAAAGGGAAAGCTGAGCTCGGACCGATCGAGGATCTGGAATACGATCACCTCATGACGCCGGTGACGAAAATGCTTCAATCCCTCGAAGATGCGCTCAGGATCATCGAAGAAGTCACTGATCACGATGATCAAGCTCTTCTTGCGGATCCGCTCGGCAATATCGTGGAACGTCTCCGCCATGTTGGTCTTCTTACGCGGCTCGATCTGGTCCAGCTCGCGCAGCATCACCCCGAGGTGAGAAAAGTGTGAACTCGGTGGGACATAACGCCGAACACCCTGGTCGAAGATCGCCATGGCGACCGCATCCTGCTGATGGATGATCAGGTGCGCCAGGCTGGCTGCGACGTAACAGGCATAGCGGTACTTGCTGATCCCCTCCGAAGAGAAGCGCATCGACTCCGACACATCGAGCAGTATTGCCGCGATCAGGTTTGTCTCTTCCTCGTACTCCTTGATGTAGTAACGATCCGATCGTCCGAAGACCTTCCAGTCGACGTGGCGCAGGTCGTCCCCGGGAACATACTCACGGTGCTGCGCAAACTCGACGGAATAGCCGTGGTACGGGCTGCGGTGCTGCCCGGAAATGAACCCCTCGACGATCAGCTTGGCGACCAGGTCCAGCCGCGAGATCTTGTTCAGCGTTGCCGGATCAAGGTACTTCTTGAAGTCTTCGGCCACCCCCTTACTCCGCCTTCCCCTGCCCCATCACCTTTGGCAGACGGGCGTCGGAGAACGCGTCGGCATCCTGTGTCGGGATGGTGTCGATCAGCTTCTCGACGATCTTGTCAGTGGTGATACCCTCGGCTTCGGCAGAGAAGTTGTTGATGATCCGGTGACGCAGAACGGGATGAGCCACCGCCTTGATGTCGTCGGTCGAGACGTAGTAGCGTCCGTGAAGGATCGCCCGGGCCTTGCCACCCAGAATGAGATACTGGCTGGCACGCGGACCGGCACCCCAGGCAACCCACTCCTTGATGAAATCCGGCGCCTCCGGGGAGTTGACCCGCGTCCGACGGGAGAACTGCAACGCGTACTTGACCACCTCGTCGGCGATCGGGACTCGGCGAACGATCTGCTGCAGGGAGAGGATGTCCTCACCGGTGAGCACCTGCTGGACATCGGCGCTGTGGTCCCCCGTCGTGCGCTTCATGATCTCGAACTCTTCCTGTTCGTCGGGATAGTCGACCAGGACATTGAACATGAAGCGGTCTAGCTGAGCTTCGGGGAGGGGGTAGGTCCCCTCCTGCTCGATCGGGTTCTGCGTCGCGAGCACGAAGAACGGCTCCTCCAACTTGTGCTTTGTCCCGCCGGCCGTCACCTGGTGCTCTTGCATCGCCTCGAGCAGCGCGGCCTGCGTCTTGGGAGGTGTCCGGTTGATCTCGTCGGCCAGAATCACATTTGCGAAGATCGGTCCGTGGA
>CAZANL010000083.1:0-11743 GCA_964486115.1 uncultured Planctomycetota bacterium | reverse complement strand
CGAGGCGCTCCGTCGGGACCGTAGCATGGTGGTCGTGGCGCATCGTCTCTCGACTGTGATCCGCGCGGACCAGATCCTCGTGATCGATCAGGGTCGGATCGTCGAGCGAGGCAATCATCGGCAGTTGATCGCGGCGAACGGGCGGTACGCAGACCTCTACCGCGACTTCGCCCGGTAACGACGCCACCGAGAAGGGGGTGGGACCGACGGGTCCCGCCCCACGATCGGTCTTCCTGGGCTGACTGGATTGCTGCTGAACGGGTGCACGGGGCCCGCACAAGCCCTTCGCAAATCCGGGCGGAATACAGCCCACGTCGCTCATCCTGCCCCGGTCAGGGCGCTGAAGGCACCTGACGAAGAGGTTCCCATCCGGGGACCTTGCCAAATGCGCATCAGCCAGGCAAGAAGTAGAGTGCAACCCCCAGCAATCAGGGTATCCTGACCGTGTGAGCGAGTTCAACAAGGGCCCACTCGACTTCCCCGCCACCAGCTGGAATCTGATCCGGCAATGTCAGAACCCGGAGAGCACAAACTACCGGGTGAGTCTCAACCGCCTGTTCATCAAATACTGGAGCCCGGTGTGGGCCTACATCCGTCGGGGCTACGCACGACACGATGAAGAGGCCAGAGACTTGACGCAGGAGTTCTTCCTGACGTTCCTCGAAAAGGAGTTCATCACCGCCGTATGCGCCGAGAAGGGCCGCTTCCGCGCCTTCGTTCGTGTGGCGGTGCGTCACTTCGTGCTCAACCAGAAGCGAGCGGCCAAGGCGCAGAAGCGCAACCCAACCGATGGGCTGCTCTCCCTGGACCAACTGGAGATCGACGTCGCCTGCTCCGCGAGTGCCGATCCCGACGCGGCATTCGACGAGGACTGGCGCAACTCGGTGCTACGCGCCGCTCTGGTGGAACTGAGGGAGACGTGCAAGCGAGCCGGGAGACTGGACAGAGTACAGCTGCTGGAGGCTTATGACATGGCACCCGATGAAGCCTCTCGTCCGACCTACGACGCACTGGCCGAGCAGTTCGACCTGACCGTCTCACAGGTCCGCAATCGACTGCGAGCAGTACGCAAGGAATTGATGGACCAGGTCAAAAAAGAGATCCGCGACCAGGTCACCTCCGAGGCGGACTACCGCGAAGAGGCCCGCATGTTGTTCGGCCTGGATCCCTGATGCCCACGGGCTCTGAGGACTCTTACGACGAGCCTTTGCCCTTTCTGCAGGGACTGCTGCATGGGGAAGGACAGGGTCCTCCCTCCCAAATGCCGCCGCCCGAGGTGCTGGGCAAATACGAAGTTGTGGGCCAGCTGACGCAAGGCACCACCACCGGGGTCTACCTGGCTCGCGATCCCCACCTCGACCGCCGTGTCAGTCTCAGAGTGATCCCGCTCCCCACCGGTTGCCCGGAGAGCCTGGAGCGGCAGCAGCGTGATATCCGGCAGGCGACCAAGCTGGTACACCGCAACATCGTACAGCTCTACGATGTGGAGACCCTGACTCTCCCGCTAACAGGCCAGCTCGTCGACTGCATGGTGCTGGAGTTCATCGAAGGGCAGACGCTGGAACCACAGCTCCCACAACTCGAGCTGACCGATCGCATACGGATCCTCGAGGACGTGGCGCACGCCATCGGACACGCACATCGACAGGGCATCATCCACGGTTGCCTGAGGCCGGCCAGCGTTCTGATCGCAACGGACAGACGGACGGTCGTCACGGACTTCGGCCTGTTCTCCTTCTGCGGTGAAGGCCAGAGCATCCCCACAAACCCCACAATGGACAAGCTCCCATTCAGCTCGCCCGAGCAGCTCGGGGGCGGGAACCAGGCCATCGACGCCCGCTCAGACGTCTGGGCGCTCGGGGTGCTGCTCTACCTGATGCTGACCGACCAGTTGCCATTCACCGGCCAGAACGAGGAGGCGATCAGCCGGCGGATACAGGATTGCGAGCCACCCCACCCAGGACAGGGAGCTTGCTCAGAGTTGACCGCCATCTACCGCCAGGCCTTGGGGAAATCGCCAGCGAAACGCTACCCCGATGGTTCCGCGTTCGCAGAGGAACTGGCCCGCTGGCGCAGAGGTGAAGCGATCGAAGCCCAAGCCGCCTCGATATCAGCAGGTCACAACGACAGGGACCGACAGCGCCCCAGGCCTGTTGTTCGCGCGCTCCTTCTGGTGGGCATCGTCTCACTGACACTTTGGTACGTTGGGGAAAACCACCGAAACTCATCTACCGAGAACACCAGATCGCAGGACGACGCGACGTTGACTGCCCGGCGGAGAGAGCGCCTGGCGACGATCCTCGAGCCTGGCAGGGCGCAGATCGCCAGTCTGCGAGCAGCCCGCTACTCGGTCGGTCCGGGCCTGACTGCCCTGCTTCAGGAAACCATCCGTGTTCTGACCCAACTGGAATCCCGGCTGCCCAGCAGCGAATTTCAACGCTCCGCCGACGCCTGGAAACTGCTAGCCTACGGGTGGTCGGCCGCGGGCGACGAGCTGCGAGCGCCGAGGGCCTTCCGGATGGCGACCACGCTAGCGCCCGAAGACGAAGATCTCCAGTTCCGCGCCGGTCAGTTTTACTTTTATCGCGCAATCAAAACCCAGGCTTTCGGGTGGCACGCGCCGGAGGACCCGGAAGCGCCTCGAGAGAAGCGAGCACGACGTTGGAAGTCCCTGGCGCAACACCACCTGGGTCTCGCCGGGAGTCAAGCCGGCATCGGCGCACACCTGCTGAACAGTTACCGGGCTTTCATGGCAGCCCGCTCGGCCGATCTGAAGCAACTTTGCCAGCAGGGAATCAAACACTACCCCAACGAGCAGGGCGCTGAGCAGTTCTGGCTGCTGAGTGCCTGGCACGAGCACCCCGGACCGCTGAAGAAGAAACTACTCGATGAGGCCCTGCGCCTGCGCCCACACTATGGGCTGGCGACGTTGTGTCTGGCAGACATGGCACGTCGGCGGGGATCGGCCCGCAAGGCAATCCAGTTTTTCACCCGCGCCGGGTTGGCGATCCCGGGTGACTACCTGCCGCTGCTCTGTCGAGCCAACGAATACGTCCGGCTAGGCCTACCCAAGCTCGCGATCGCAGACCTGGAACGGGCGACTGTGCTTCGACCCCGTTTTGCGCCAACCCATCACATCCTGGCCCAGGTTAAGGTGCAACAAGGCCGTCACAACCAGGCGCTGGCCAACCTCGACCAGGCGATTCGACTTTCCCCGAGACGCGTCGACAGCTTCCTCCTCCGGGCGAAGCTCCACCACCTCCTGAACGATCACAAGGCGGAACTGTCAGACCTCGATCAGGCGATCCGTCTCGACCCCTCGAGCCAGATCTACTCCAGGCGGGCAACCGCCCGATCCGAGTGCTGCAAGGACCCTCGTGGCGCGCTGCTCGACGCCAATGAGGCGATTCGACGGGACCGCGGTAACATTCAGGCCTATCTGGCTCGCGGCCGCAGTCACCATCTCCTCAAGCAACTACCCGAGGCGAAACAAGCCTACAGCACGGCGATTTTGTTCGAGCCAGATCCGCTGAAGCTGGCCCTGATCTACTACCGCCGCGCGCTGGTCCAAATGACGGGCGCTGACTGGGAGGCCGCTCGCACAGATCTGAACCAGTCGATTCTCCGCAACCCACTTCATGAACAAGCCTTCCGCATGCGAAGTGTCATCTGGAGGGAGCTCGGGAACACCATGAAAAGTCGTGCCGATCTGGCCCGGGCCAAAGAACTCTCAGTCCGCTAGCCAGTGCCAGGACGACCACCCTCCCCCGTCATCGACCTGCTCGGGAAAGGCCACTTCCCCCTGTGCGTAGCTCGCAACACGGACCGAGCGAAGTTCCGTAGACTGCTGAAAACCACCTTCCTCAATCGAGTTACAACCGCGCGACTCCTGCTATAATCCTGCGTTATGGCCCGCCTGGTCATCGAAGAGAATCATGAGAAGCGGTACTACCGGCTCACCGACGATGTGACCACCATCGGTCGAGCCGAGATCAACTCGATCCAGATCACAGACGTCAAGTCTTCACGGTGCCACTGCCAGATTACCGTAGATGACGAGGATTACGTGCTCACCGACCTAGAGAGTCAGAACGGCACACGGGTCAATGAGTTTCGCATCGTCGACTCTCTCATGCTCAAGCCGGGTGACGTGATCCAGATCGGCCAGACCCGAATCACCCTCGACGACGAGTCCCCATCCCGACGCCTTCCAGCCGTGGAGCGCCCCCCTGCAAGCGACAACCGGACAACACCGGAAGCCACATCCCGCACCAGACTGCGGCGCCGCGGATTGTCCAGCCATGGCCGTGTTCGGCGGCGCAAGGCGGTCGGCAAATACGAAACGAAGCAGACCGAGGACTACCTGAGTGGACTTCGCACGACCCTCGACGAAACCCTCGACCAGTTGACCAAGCAGTATGGCGACCAGGGTGCCATCGAGGCGGCCTCGGTCTTCGAGGCCTATCTAGAAGAAGGGACCACGCTGTCCCAGGCGTTTTCTCGCAACGAGAAGCTCGAACGCGTGATGGAGATCAACCGAGCGATCAACTCCGAGCTCGACCTGCACAAACTACTCGAGTTGATCATGGATGCGGTTATCGAGCTGACGCAGGCAGACCGGGGTTTTCTGCTGCTCCACGAAAAGAACGAGATGAACATCGAGGTGGCGCGGAACTTCGAGCGCGAGTCGCTGAAGGACCCCGACTATCAGCTCAGCCGCTCGATTGCTCAGAAGGTCGCGAGCGCGGGAGCGGCCGTCATCTCGACCGACGCACGAGACGATGAGCGTTTCACCGAGTTCATGTCGGTCATGGACTTGCAGTTGCGCAGTGTCATGTGCATCCCCCTGCGCAGCAAGGACGAGGTCATTGGGGTGGTCTACCTGGACAACAGCCTACAAGCTGGCCTGTTCGACGAAGACGCGCTCGAAATCCTCGAACCCTTCTGCGATCAGGCTGGACTGGCCATCGAGAATGCCCGCCTACATCGGGAGATCCGCCTCGAACAGCAGAAGGTCGAAGAGCTCAACGAGCGGCTCAAGGAGAAGGTCGCCCGCCAGGAGGTGGATCTGCGGGAAGCCCGCGGAATCATCCACGAGCAACGCACCCAGCTCGAGACGAAATACAACTACGAGAACATTGTCGGCGTATCCGAGCCCATGCGTCGCATCTTCCTGTTGATGGACAAGATCACCGACAGCAATGCACCGGTGTTCATCCACGGTGAGAGCGGGACCGGGAAGGAACTCGTCGCGAGGGCAATCCACTTCAACGGACCCCGAAACAAATCCCGTTTCGTCAGCGAGAACTGTGCAGCGATCTCCGAGAACCTGCTCGAGAGCGAGTTGTTCGGCTACACTCGAGGGGCCTTCACCGGTGCGGAGAAAGACAAGAAAGGCCTGTTCGAGCTGGCCCACAGCGGAACACTGTTCCTCGACGAGATCGGCGACATGAGTCCGGAGATGCAAAAGAAGCTGCTTCGGGTTCTTCAGGAAGGTGAGATACGGCCGGTCGGCAGCAAGGAGACGATCCGGGTAGATGTGCGGATCATTTCGGCGTCCAACAAGGACCTGCGCCATCTGATGGACGAGCATGACTTTCGCGAGGACCTGTACTATCGTGTCAACGTCTTCCGCGTCGAGTTGCCGCCTCTACGCGACCGCAAGGAGGACGTCCCGGTGCTGGTGGATCACTTGCTGTCCAAGATCTGCCTGGAGGCAAAAACCCCGGTACCGGAGATGGAGAAGGAGACCCTGCGTCTGCTGATGAATTACAACTGGCCCGGCAACATTCGGGAACTCGAAAACGAATTGCATCGCGCAGTGGCGCTGTCGAGTCAAGTCATCAAATCGGAAACGCTCTCCGAACACATCCGCCTGGAGAAGGGGCGTCGCTTCAGCGCATCACTGCTGGAGAGCAAGTCGCTCAAGGAAATCGTCAAGGAGACCACCTCCGAGGTCGAGAAGGACATCATCGAAGCGGTACTCGAGGCGTGTGGCTGGAAAAAATCGGAGTCCGCCAAGCGGCTGGGCGTTTCCCGCCCGACTCTAGACGCCAAGATCGAGGCCTACGACATCCATTTCCCACCACGTCGTTGAGAGAGTGAACTCAAAATGAGCATGTGTGAACTGACCATCGTCCAGGGGCACGACCAGAACCTGGGCCAGATGCTGATCATCCACGATGACCAGCGGCGGACCATCGGCCGCTCCTCCGCTTGCGATTTCAAGGTCGATGACGAGATGATGTCCGGGATGCACTGCCAGGTCCTGCTGAACAAAAACTGGCTCATCCGCGATCTCCTTTCACGCAACGGCCTGCTAGTCAACGAAACAGCAGTCCACGAAAAGCAGCTGAAGCCCGGAGACCGGATCCAGATCGGCCAGACGATGTTCGAGTTTCAGCTGGCGGGTGCCACGGGCTCCGGGCAGCCGGTGCCCGCGGCACCCGAGACGCCGGTGATCCAGCTGGACGATGACGACAGCGACCCGATCGACCCGCTTCGCCAAACGCGAATCCTCAAGGGCCCCATACCCCAGTTGCCCAACGGTACGAAACCGCTGGGGCGACAGATCGAAAAGCGTGGCGATCTGGAGTTGTCCAAGCTGGCGATCAAGAACGATCTGCTGAGCCATCCACAGCTGCAGGAGTGCATCGACATTCAGCAGGAAATGAGCGATGTCAAGATCCAGATGACCCTGGAGGAGATCTTCCAGGAACGCGAATACCTGAGCAAGGACCAGATAAAGCACCTGGTGCGGGAATACAAATACACCCGTCGCCGGACCAAGGATCTGTTCTACGCCGAGGTCGCCGCGGGCAACCAGCTTGTCGATCGAGTGAGGCTGGACGAGTGCCTGTCGGAGCAAGAAAAGGCCTTCTGCAATGGTGACAAGATTCCCTACTTGGGAGAGTTGCTGGTCCAGAAGAAGTACATCTCGATCAAGGACAACAACAAAGTCATTCGTGGTATCAAGCAGTACAAGGAAGGGGACGACGAGCGTAGGACCAGAGACGGGCTATGAGCCCAAAGACAGTGCTGATCGTCGTCGACATGTTGCGCGGGTTCTGCGAGGAAGGTAACCCGCTGTACTGCGGAGCCGGGGCACGCCAGATCATTCCTCGGATTGCCGCCAAGATCGCCGAATACAACGCTGACCGACAACCGGTGATATTCCTCCAGGACTCACACGAACCAGAGGACCCCGAGTTTCAAATGTTCCCGGTCCACTGCGTCAAGGGCACCCAGGAAGTGGAGATCGTTCCCGAGCTGTCGGGCCTGGCCGAAAACGAGATCCTGATTCCGAAGAATCGCTACAGCGGGTTTCACGGAACGCACCTGGAACAGATCCTGGCCGACCGGGGCCCCGACCGGATCGAAGTCTGCGGGGTCTGCACCAACATCTGCGTGCTCTATACGGTAGAGGAATTGCGCAACCGCTATTACGACGTGACTGTATTGCGCGAGATGGTGGCCAGCTTCGACGAGCAAGCCCATGACTTCGCTCTGGCCCAGATGGAGTCGGTGCTGGGCGCGACGCTTGCTTGATCCGCAGAAGCTGGAGGCGATTCCCAACACCCCTGGCGTCTACCTGCTCAAAAACGCGGAAGGGAAGGTGATTTACGTCGGCAAGGCCAAGTCGCTTCGCACACGGGTCGCCAGCTATACGCGGGAATCAGCGCAGGCTGGATGGAACGTCGAGCAACTTCTGGCCGAAGCGACCGACGCGGACGTCCTCGAAACAGAGAGCGAGGTCGATGCATTTCTTCTCGAGTCACGCCTGATCAAGGACATTCAGCCGCGCTACAACGTCAAACTGCGTGACGGCAAGAGCTACCCCTATCTGGCGATCACCCGCCGCGAGGACTATCCAACCGTCTTCATCGGGCGCGAAGGAGAGTTCGACGCCACGAAGGTCTCCCTGCTGGGACCGTTCACGGACGTCAAGAGCCTGCGCCAGACCCTGCCGATCCTACAGAAGATCTTCAAGTTCCGGACGTGCACGATGGCGATCCGCGAAGATGATCCAGCGCTCGAGAACTTCCGCCCCTGCCTGCTGGTCAACCTCGACATGTGCACGGCGCCCTGCGCCGGGCGGATCTCGAAACAGGATTACCGCCGGGACATGGAGGCCTTCAAGCGCTTCCTCAAGGGAAGCAAGAAGTCCCTGATCAAGCAACTCGAGCGAGACATGTTCGATGCCTCGAAGAAGCAGCAATACGAGCAGGCGGCGGTCTTTCGCGATCGAATCAAGGGGCTCAAGGCCATTGGCGAGATGGGAAAATACGGGGACTTCCTGCCGGGCAGCCTGCTCCTGGGCGACCCCCAGGCGGGCATGGCCGAGCTCGGGAGGCACTTGCGAATGGACCGAGTGCCACGGACGATCGAGGGCGTCGACATCGCCACGATCCAGGGCGACCAGACAGTGGGCTCGCTGGTCAGCTTCGTCGACGGCGTCCCCTACAAATCCGGCTATCGGCGCTTCAAGATCCGCACGGTCGTGGGCACTGACGACTTCGCCTCGATCCGGGAGGTCGTCCGGCGACGCTTCGTCCGTCTGGAGGCCGAAGGCGAGCCGCTGCCCGACATCCTGTTGATCGACGGCGGCAAGGGCCAGCTCTCCGCAGCTCGCGGGGTTCTCGCTCAGCTGAACGTGACCCACACGGTACTGGTAGCCCTGGCCAAGAAGGAGGAGATCGTCCACCGCGGCGCTGACGGAGAGCCATTGAAACTTCCTCGGAACTCCAGGGCGCTGCACATCCTCCAGAGCGTGCGAGACGAAGCGCACCGCTTTGCACAGCACTACCACCACCACCTGCGGCACAAGAAGACCCTCCAGCAGCAGACTGGCGGACGCAAACAGCGATGAAGATCATCGCCGGAAGCCTCCGCGGCCGCCGACTCGTGCCGGTCAAGGGGACCCAGACCCGTCCCGCCTTGGAGAAGGTGCGCGGCGCGCTGTTCGACATGCTCGAGCCCGACCTGCCCGGATCCGCTGTCCTGGATCTGTTCGCTGGGACCGGCAGCCTGGGTCTGGAAGCGCTCTCCCGCGGCGCCAGGCGAATCGTCTTCGTCGAGAAGAGCAGGGCCGCTCAGCAGGCACTGTCCAGCAACATCGATCAGCTCGGTGTCGCCGAAAGCTGTCGAATCATTGCACGCAGCGCATTCAGGATCCAGCCTGAAGAGTTCGATGCGTTCGACCTCGTACTGGCCGACCCACCCTTCGCAATCGCCGACGGACCCGAGATGCGTGAACTAGAGGCCCGCATCGTCGAGCACTGGCTCGCTCCAGATGGGCTGCTGGTACAGCGGATTCCGGTCAGCGCATCGATCCCGGAGCCGATCGGCGGCCTGACCCGCTTGCGGGACCGGCAATACGGCGACAGTCGGTTGTTGATCGACCACCGAGTGTAGCGTCCCGGCCGTTACTTCTTGTCTTTCCGGCGCTCCACGGGTTGTTGTTTCTCGACGATCCAGGTCGATGAATAATGGGTCTCCCAGTGACCGTCTCCACGCATCGGCTTTTTGCCCCCGCCCACGCTATGATAGATCGGGCCGGACAGATCGTACCGGGTCACCACGCCGTGTTTCGGATCGATCCACAGCTCACCGTTCAGACTGATCCGCGTGACCTCTCGCATTTGCTCCCTCTCCGCCAGGTGGCAGACCAGGAAGTAGCGCTCTACACCACCCGTCCGACCGAGGTAGGTCAGCCGTCCCGCCTGCTGGATCAGGTTCAACTTCTGTTTTGAGTGAGCAAACAGTAGCTTGTTGACCCACTGAAAGAACTCTCCGCTCAGCGGCCGGCTCTGCCCCGGACGATACGAACCCGACGGGAGACGCAGCCCGATCATCGCCCCCAGCTGACCGACGGGGCCCTCGAAGTTGACTGACATGGGCTTGTCGTTCATCGTGCACTGAAACATGTCCCCCTTGCGAGCCTCCAGCACCATGGTATTGCCCTTGAACCGAAGGACCTGCGGTTCCTTTATCCGCTGCTCGCCCAGCGTCTCGCTCATGGACGACTGATGCTCGGTGAAGCTCATCGACAAGATCGGTGGCTCGCTTCGGATGGCCTTGGCCCGGTACACCGATCGCTCTTTCAGCCTGGTCAACATCTTGTGACGAGTAATGGGACGTTGAAGCCGCAGTTTTGCAGACACGAGACTGGCCCAGTCGATCCGCAGCACCAAGTCCGTTCGGGTCCGCCCTACCCACTTCAGACCACGGGGCAGGCGTGGCGTCAGCTTCACCGATTGACCCGTTGGAATCGGCGAGCGCTTGTCCAGGTGTGTCGCCCAGGTAGCCAGCATCCCATTACGGTTCTTCTCCCATCGAGCGATGTCGGCTGACGGTCCCCCATGGAGAATGCAGCGCAACGCGGACGCCGCATGAGTAGACAGCGCAGCCGGCCCCTCGTTGAGTGCGTGTCGCAAGGCTGGAATGCTCTTTCGGGAGCCGATCAGCCCCAGCAGAATTGCCGCCTCGATCCGCGCCAGAATCATTGGCTCGCCGCCTCGCTGGGGAGAAATCGCATCCAGCACCTTACGAGCCCGCGTGGCAATCTCCAGATCCGTGCTCTCGAGTGCCTTACGCAACTGAGGCTCCGCGTGCAGGCCGTACCCGATCAGCTTTTTCGTGGCATCCTCTCGCAGCCGGTACTTGCGGTGACCGAGCATGGCGATCCATTCAGATATCTTGCGCCGCTGCGCGTCGTTTGACTCCGCAAGCCCCCCCTTGCTCCGTGGATCGAGCACACGTTCGAGCGACTGGCGAGCTGCGGACCCGATCGCCAACAACTTGTTCGAAGCCGCCAGCCGTTTAGCGTCATCATTGCTGTTCAGTGTGGAAATCAGTGACTGCATTTCCAGTGCTGGCTCGTTGGCGAAGGCTGGTGTCGTCAAGCACAGCGCCAGAACAACAATCCTCCTGTTCATGGGACCTCTCCAGAGATGCACGTAACGGTCTCTCCTCCTAGACGCCTGTTGGCTCGAAAGGTTCTATCAATATCTCCGGGCCGGCCTGGGTCGCACCCCGCAAAAGCTGGCCAGCAGGGACAGCCACCCATCCTCACACGTGAACTCATAGCTCTATGAAGAGACTGCGGCTGGCCCTATCAGAAAAAATCAAAAATTCTCATCCCGGCCAACCACCTCGACAGGGAGAGTTGTCCGGAGGACGCAGAGCCCGGTCGCTGCACCGGAGGCACGCCCCTCGTCAAGCGAATCCGGCCCTCGACGTGTATAATCCAGATGTGGACGAGATCGACGTCTGGGGCTTTTTTCACCGCATCAACGCCGCAAAACAATGATGCCGATCAACCACGCTCTGGTCACCGCTGGTGGGACACGAGAACCGGTCGATGATGTGCGATACGTCGGGAACCTCTCGAGCGGACGATTCGGCGCCGAGATCGCGGCAGCGCTGGTCAGCCGAAACATACAGACCACCTTGCTAGGCAGCCGCGAGTTGTTGAGGCACCCCGACAAACTCGATCCCAGGCTGGAGTTGGTCTCATTTTCCTCCTTCACCGATCTGGACCGTGAGCTGACTCGGCTGATTGCCCATCACCCCCCAGACCTGCTAATGATGGTCGCGGCCGTCAGCGACTACTCGCCCATTCGGGCCCCAGGCAAGATCCGCTCCACGGACGATGAACTGGTGATCCGGATGACGCGCAATCCAAAGATCCTGGCAACCCTGCGCGACCGCTGCGGCAAACAGACGACCTTGGTCGGCTTCA
>CAZANL010000082.1:0-11759 GCA_964486115.1 uncultured Planctomycetota bacterium | reverse complement strand
GGAGGTCTATCTGTTGTTCGGTGACGACGCTGACGGGGTCAGCCGGGCGGATGATCCAAGGATCGCGGTACAGGGCAACCAGCTGATGGACAAGCTGATGCCGTTCCTCAAACGAGACGGCCAGCAAACGGTCCTCGAGCTGGCCGGGCGCAAGCTCTCGATGATCGCCTGGCGTGGAAAGCATCCCAAGGGGCCGGTCCTGCGAGCCCGGCTTTACGTGTTGCTACTCGGCCGCTACGCAATCGGGGTGCTCGCGATCTGCGCCCAAGAGACGTTCGAGGCACGGGACGCAATCGTCAGAGACATCGTTCGCAGCATCGGTTTCGAGAAGCCCAAGAACGACCCCAGGCTGCCGGGTAAATGGCGCTACAGCAAGACCTACATCTCCGGAAGCTTCTCGGCGATCACCGTGCGCTACCTGTTCCTCAACCGCGACGGCACCTGTCTCAGCGGTGGCAAGCTCTCGGCGAGCATGCAGCACAGCGACGCCGCCGGGAACTACTCCGGCGACAGCGCAGCCTCCGGCAAGGGCGGGATCGACGGCCGCGGCACGTGGCGGACGCAGGGCAAGACGTTGAGCCTCGACTGGGGCGACGGCAACGTCGACAGCTGGCAGTACTACAGCCAGGGTCGAGACCTGCTGCTCAAGCAGGGGAAGAAGACTCGGCAGCTCTGGCGCAAGGTGCGCTAACTCTCTCGGCCCAGCCCGGATCGCGCGAAAAAGCCGAAGAGGCTCTCAAGCCCCCTGCTCTACCCGGTTGGTCTCCCGCTTGATGCGAGCAACCTTCATCTTCTGGCGCAGGTTCCAGTTGATCCAGCAGAACAGCGCGACCAAGATCAGCATCGCCGGCACCGAGACATACCACTTGTGTAGTAGAACCTCGAGGTGCGCGCCGATCATGTGGGCACCGAGCGCCATACCGAACGCGCCGATGAAAGCACCGATCAGAATCCCCACCATGATCCGGGTACGGCGCAACCCCATCATCCGACCGAGCAGGGTCCCTCCGATCGCCCCCGTGCCGGTCAGCGGGAATGCCACAAACAGCATGACCCCGACGAAGGTCGCGCGGCGCATCCACGAGTTGAGCTCGAGAATGTCAGCGCTGGTCTTCTGCACCTCCTCCAACCGGGACCCGATGCCCCGCACCCTGTAGAGCCAGTCCAGATTGAAGGCGACCAGGAACGCGACGCAGGTGTCCATGTAGACGATCAACAGTGCGATGTAATAGGGCTGCATCGGATCGCTGCCATCGACCCCCATGAACACCGCGAACTTTCCGAGGGCCGTGAAGATCAGCAACATCAGCCCGATCAGCTTCCCCAGCTCCTTTGCGCCGAATATCAGGCCGATCGGAATATAGAGCCCCAGGGTCAGCAGGACCGGCAGGACCGAGAAAAGAACCCGAGGGAGCCACGTTCCCCTGGGGTCGTCTCTCACAGACTCCGACCGCAGCACGTCGCTCGACCCACCGGAGACCGGGGGAGGGGTGTGTGGTTCGATCTGGGACATCGCTCGGTGTGGGCTTACTTCTGACCGTTGGCGAAGAACACCTTCATCGCGGCTTCGATCTTGCTGACGGGCGCGCCAACTTCTTTCTCGAGAAGCGACTTGGCCGCTGTGCTACGCCCATTGCCTCGTCCGCGCACCCCTCGCAGATAACCCTGATCGATCTGTCGGCGGAAGCGCACGAATCCCTCGCGCCACTTCTTGTTCTCGGTCTTGCTGAGGAAGTAGAAAAGACCCCAAGCCTCCGAATAGAACGCCATCGCCGCCTTGCGGCTCTTGTTGATGCTGGCCAACGCATTGCCGCTCATCAACTTATCCAGCGGCAGCCAGTCTGGCGTGTTGAGGAACCGCTTGAGCCAGCGATAGCGGGGGCCGTTCCAGACGCCGGTCTTCAGCTTGTCGGTCCCCTCGACCCACTCGTGCGCCTCGTGGTAGGTTGCCATTCCCTCGGCGTACCAGGAGGTGATCGCCGGGGTGTAAGCCCGCCCGTGAAACAGGTGGGAGCCCTCATGAACGATCGTGCGAAAATAGAGCTTCGCGTTGCGCATCTGGTTCCAACACGCAAAGCGGTTTTCACTCGCGATCGCAACGCCCGCGGCGCCCAGAAGCTGCTGTCGCTTGTTGTCCAGGCACCACTTCTGCCAGTCTTGATAGGTCCGAAAGACCAAGGCATTCATCTTCTCGGCCGGCTCCTTGCCGCCAAAGAACGCCTTGTAGTTCTTGTATGCTGCCTCGAGGGTCTTGGCCACCTCCTCGACATAGTCATAGTCCATGTTCGAGCGGATCCGGTAGTGCTTGGTCTCGCGGACCCAGGCCTTCTCCCAGTCCGAGCGGATCTTGTTCAGTTCGGCCTTGGCGTACCACTTGCCCTCGTACTTGAGCATTCCCCGTTCGTAGAGCTTCTTCTCCTCGAGCGGGACCCACTCCCCCTTGTACTTGACGAAACCGGACTCGAGCTTCTTCTTGTCCTCCGGAGTGACCCACTGACCCTGGTAGCGAACCAGCCCCTTGGAGCGCATATCCTGCTCCTCGGGAGTGACCAACCGTCCCTTGTAGGGCCGAAAGCCACCCTGGGGCGGTGCGATTCCAATGCGGAAAGCCAGATAGCGGTCGAGTTGCCCCCGCTTGTTCGGGTACCGCAGATAGAAGTTGATCAGCGCGCGATTTGCCGCCTTGAGGTTGCCTCGCTCGTAGGCAAAGATGCCCGCCCCGAGGAGATTCTTCGAGGACTGCGGAAGAAGTTCGAACAGGCCCATCAACCGCACACCCTGCAGATAACGCCAGCGGTCGCTGATCCGGCCCCGGGCCATGCGGATCGTGTACTTGTCCTCGGTCGCCTCGGCCAGCCTGCCTCGTAGATTCTTGCCCGCCTCGAACGTCGTCTTCTCGAGCGGAATTCCCTCTCGGTTGATCTGCTTCAGCAACGCCTCGAAGAGAAACTTCTCCTGCTGCAGAACCTCCAGCTCCCGTGTCAGCTTTTGCTTCAGCGAAGCGGTTTCGACCTCCTCGATCAACTCCTTGAGCGCCGACTCCGCCTCGGTGTAGCGGAAAAGGCGGGTGAGGCTCATGATCTCACCCGCTTCGGCCAAGATCCGGCGTTCGACCACCTTCGGGTCTTCTTTGGGCACTGTCCGCTTGACCGGCCGCTGGACCGGCGGCGGCGGCTTCACGACCGGCTTCGGCGCGATCGGCGTGTACTCCCTGGCAATCAGCCGCTCGACCTCACCGGGCGTCCAATCCAGCTCACGAGCGATCTCCGCCACGTCGTCCTTGCTCGCCCCACGGGACAGGAACAGCTTGCGCAGCGCATCGAATGCCTTCTTCTTGTGCCCCAGGAACCCCGCAAAGGAAGCGAATGCGAGCGGCTGCTCGAGCGACAGCTCAAGCTCCTGGTAGGCCGACATCAGCTCTGAACTGGCCAGATCGGCCCACTTGTACTTCACCAGCCGCTGACCGCCTGTTGCTGTCGCAATACTCAGGGTGAGCATGCTCTCGGAGACTGTTACGACGCGCACATCGGTGAAGTCGAACAGCTTCAGCTGCGTTCGGGTATCGCGCGCCTGACGTAAGTTGGCCAACATCGCCTCGAACAACCCGAGATGACGCGTGTATAGATTGACAACGCGCTGGGTGATCTTGTCCGGGTGGGCCTGAATCAAGCCCGCGGCCCCCGAGTAGTCGTGCCGCTTGAGCAGCGCCAGCACCATCTGCTCCTCGGCCGAGCCCGCCGTGACTCCCTTCGACTTCTGGCCCTGTTTTCCCGTCATCTTGACCGAAGGGTCGTCGAAGACGTTCTCCTGCGTCGCATAGTGGACAATCAGGCCCAACAGAACAATCAGCCCACCGCCAAACACCACCAGCCTGAGCATTCCGCCGACTGCGGGCTCGGAAGCGATCAGGTCGGTCGCGCTCTGACGGAGCCGACGCGACTTGGACGACTCCGCCAGCTTATCCGAGCTCTTGCGCGACAGACCAGCGGCGGAGCCACCACGTCTGTCCAGGCGAAAGTCGAGCGTGGCAAAGCTGACACGCTCCCCCCCGACCAGCGAGCACTGATTCACACGCGTACCATCGACCAAGGTCCCGTTGCTGCTGGTGTCCTCGATCTGAACCTCCCCTGCCAGCACGAGCAGCCGAGCGTGACGAGAAGAAAGCCCCCTGCCGGCGAGCTGGATCGTACAGTCGGCTTCCCGACCGACGATCACCTCTCCGGCTGGCAGGTCGAAGATCCGGCCGTCGTACTCTCCGCCAACTCCGATCAACCGGAAGCTGACCGACTCTCCACCAGCTCGCCCCTCGTAGTCCTCGAGGGCGACGGTCTTGGGGAACTCCGGCTCCTGGGCCACCGCAGTGTCGCCGGCGATCGCACGCTGCGTGATCCCCGCCTCCTCAGCAATCGCGGTATCGCCAGCCGACAATTGCCGTGGCGTGTGTCCTTGTTCGACCAGCGCGATCTGCGTCTCGCCGATCTTGAAGACCTGCCCAGGTGCCATCGTCACAGGCTCGGAGAGCCTGGTCCCCTCGAACATGGTGCCGTTGCTACTGCCCAGGTCATTGAGGCGAATGATCACTCCGTCACGCCAGACCTTGCAGTGACTCCGAGACGCCTGGGTCTCGGTCAACTGAACATCGCAGTCCTTATCGCGGCCGACGATAAGTGCCTCGCCATCATGTAGCGGAAAGCGCATTTCTTCGGCCGGCCCAAGGACCAACAGCTCGAGATCGGACATGGCGCGTCATTGTACCAGCCGCGTCCATTGGCTTGACCCGGAATTCCGGGTTGATAGACTCGGCTTCGGCCAATGAAGTATTGCCACGCTTGCGGTCAAGAGTTCCAGAACTCACAAGACTTCTGCTCGAGGGACGGCATCCCCCTGCTGGAGGAGGCGCCCGGTCCGGACGAAACCAATCTGGCTGGGATTCAACTCGGCCCCCTCGTGTTGCAGCGCGAGCTTTCTCGCTCAGCTCGCGGGGTCCTCTACCGAGCACACCACACCCGACTCCAACAACTCGTGTTGGCGCGGGTTTACCGCCCCCGCACCAATCTGGGCCGGCAGGTCACCGAGGAGATGCAGCGGGAAGTGACCCTCGCCTCGAAGATGGATCACCCCAACATCATCAAGGTCTATGAGTTCGACCACACTGAGGACGGGTTCTTTTACCTGGCGATGGAACATCTCGAGATGGAGCCACTGGACCAGGTGATGAGGGAACTCGGCGCGCTGGAACTCGAGCTGGCGCTGGCCATCACACGGCAGGTACTGCAGGCACTCGAATACGCCCATGGCCAGGGGATCATCCATCGCAACCTGACTCCGGCCTCCATCATGCTGGCGCACAACGCCAAACCCGACCAGTTCGTCAAGCTCACGGAGTTCGGGCTGTCCAAGCAGAGCCTGGGAGAGCCTGGAATCAAGACCAACCGGCTCGTGCAGCATCAACTCGTCGGCGGCACGCCCTGGTACCTCTCCCCCGAGGCACTGCGCGGAGACAAGACGGATCATCGGGTCGACATCTACGCCACCGGAATGTTGCTATACCAGATGCTGACCGGTGTCATACCGTTCCAGGAGAGCGTCAGTGGGCGGCTGATCGAGCGAGTGCTTCACGAGCCGGCGCCGACGATCAGTCGGGTGCGTCGGGGCTATCCATTTCCCCAGACGCTATCGCGTGTCGTCTCGAGCGCGATCGCCAAGCGATCTGACATCCGGCCTCAGAGCGCGTCCGAGTTCCATCGAGCACTCGAACAGTCACGCCCCAAGGCCCTGACAGCCGGACGGCTGACCATCTGGTCCGGGCTCACGGCCATCCTGATCGGGATGCTCTTCGGGGTCACCATCGTACGAGACGATCTGGGGCAGGCCGTCGTTCTGGTCGAGCGCGGCCCCGACACGCAACCGCTGATGGCGGTCGGCCTGTTCCAGCTGGCACTACTCCAGTCAGACGTCACGCCAGAGCCGCAGCCGGCACAGCCGGCACCTCAGCTGCAAGGCCCCCCCCGCCGACCAGCCCGCGGCAGCCCAGTTGAGGTCCACTGCCTGGAGACAGGAAAACGACGGCCCGCAGCCGAGATCACTCGTGGAATGATCACGGTCCCCGCCGGCTTGTTCTACATGGGCAGCGACCAGCTGGATGCCGAAGGAGACGAACGTCCCGCACGACGTGTCCAGGTCCCACTGTTCATGATAGACCGCTACGAGGTAACCCGCGCCGCCTACCGAGCGTTCCTGGCTGATCTGGACCGCTCTTTTCCGGACCACAGATACCCATCTCCCATCGGCTGGCGTGGCCGAACACCGCCGGACGGCACGGACGAGCTGCCGGTCAGCGGCGTGAGCTGGCACGACGCCTATCTGTGCGCACTGTGGCTCGGCAAGACCCTACCCACGGAGGCCGAGTGGGAGAAGGCCGCCCGCGGTCCGGCGGCTGCTCGACTCTGGCCCTGGGGTGACACCTTCGAGCCCCGACGAGCCTGCTTCCGTGCCAACCAGGGCCCACATGGCCCGGTGCCCGTACGTGGAACTCGGCGGACAGGTGCCAGCCAATACAATCTGCTGCACATGGCAGGAAATGTCTTCGAGTGGATGGCTAACCGTTATCATCAGAACCTACCGAGCCACCGGGTAATCCGAGGCGGTGGCTTCCGCAGTGAACCGGCCCAGCTTCGGACCAGTTATCGGGAGGCCCACGTGGCAACTCTCGGCGCTCCCGACATCGGTTTTCGCTGTGTCTATCGACCCACGAGGAAGAAACAATGAGGACCCTGCTGACGACCCTACTGGCCTTCTTGACGCTGGTCGGCTGCGAGACCCGCACGCACAAACAGCTGCGCCTCAAGCACCAGGCGCTGTTGATCGAGCACGAACGGGTCCTGGAACAGATGAACAAGATCTGGCTCCAGTCGCTGAAGGCGCGTTTTCCGCTGATCACGGAGCTTGAGCCAGGCAAGCAGATCTCTCTCGATCCGAAGCGGATGAGATATATCCACTCACTCCAGTTCGAACCCGACCCCCACCTGGCCAACCAGTGGCAGATTCAGGTCACGCACCTCGCCCAGAAGACCAACGTCCACCCCAACTATGTCGTCTTCGTCTTCGACCGCCGGGGGCTGAACATCGGCAAGCTGCGCGTGGACCCCAAGAAATGGCTCAAGTTGCGGAAGGCGACCCTGGAGAAAGGCGTACCGACCCAGTTCCGCGGCGAGATGACGCTCGACCTTCCCGAGCAGCCCCGCTACTTCTGGATTCGCTTCCTGGAATAATCAGCCCCAGTCGTTAAGCTCTATCGATCCCATTTCTCTCGCGGAGAGTCCACGTCATGGAGCCCGTTCTCCAGGTAGCCCTGGATTTCCTGAACCTGAAGCGCGCACTCAAGGTCGCGCGCGAGGCGTACGATGCCGGCGCAAGCTGGCTCGAGGCTGGCACCCCACTGATCAAGAGCGAAGGGCTGGAAGCCGTCCGCGCCCTGCGCAAGGAGTTTCCCCGGGCCCATATCATCGCCGACATGAAAACCATGGACGCGGGCAGAGTCGAAGTCGAGGCTGCCGCCAAGGCCGGGGCCAACTTGGTCATGGTGCTCGGCGCAGCCAGCATGTCGACCATCGCCGAATGCGTCGAGGTGGGCCGCAACTACGGTGTTCAAATCGGCATCGACACCCTGGGGGTGAAAGCCCCCGACGAGCTGGCCCGGGAGTGCGCCGGAATGGGCGTCGACCTGATCGGCGTGCACTGTCCGATCGACGACCAGATGCGAGCCCAATCACCCTTCGAGCGACTCAAGCTGGTTGCCGAGGCGGTCGACGTGCCGATCGCGGCCGCCGGCGGCATCAACTCCGAAACGGCTGCTCGAGCGGTTTCGTCCGGAGCGAGCGTGGTCGTCGTCGGGGGTGCAATCACCAAGGCGGAAAAGCCGGCTGAAGCGACGGCCCAGATTCTAGAGGCCATGCGAACAGGCGAATCGATCGCAACGTCACTGTTCAAGCGAGGTGACGAAACACAGATTCGCCAGATCCTGGAGCAGGTCTCGACCCCCAACATCTCCGACGCGCAGCACCGCTCGGGCGACATGCCCAACCTGCACCCATGCCAGATCGGCGCCAGGGCAGTCGGCCGTGCCGTCACGGTCAGAACCTACCCCGGCGACTGGGCCAAGCCAGTCGAGGCCATCGAGCACTGCGAAGAGGGCGACATCCTGGTCATCGACGCCGCAGGCGCCGGGCCGGCCGTCTGGGGCGAACTGGCCAGTGAGAGCGCCCTGCAACGCAAGATCTCCGCTTGCATCTGCTTTGGCGCCATCCGCGACATCGACACGATCCGTGAGATCGGCTTTCCCTGCTGGGCCACGATCATCACGCCGACCGCGGGCGAGCCCAAGGGGTTCGGTGAGGTTGGCGTGCCGATCCACGTGTCCGGCGTGCTGGTCGAGCCCGGGGACTGGATCGCCTGCGACGACAGCGGCGTGGTCCGCGTCCCTAAACGGCGTGCGGCCGAGGTGGCCAATCGCGCGATGGACGTGCTCGAACAAGAGAACCGGCTCCGCGAGGAGATTCGTCAGGCCAGCACTCTCTCCGAAGTGATGGAGCTGCTGCGATGGGAGAAAAAGTAATTCGCTCCGGCGCCCAGCGCCTCACCATACTGGCGGGACTCTGCCTCGTAGTGGTGGGTATCGGAGCCGCCAGCTGGTGGCTGCTCTACGCGCGTCCCCAGCAACAGGACGCTGAAGCGCTCCGCCAGCGCGAGGTCTGCCGCGGACGGATCGATAAGCTCGTGCTGGCCTGTCGGGTGTTTCGCGATGGTGAGGGCCGGGGGCAGCGCTACCCCTTCGACTGGAGCGAGTTACTGCGCAGCGGCCAGATCGACACCGCCGAGCTGCGCTGCCCGCTGGATTCCCGATCCGGCGAACCTATCAGCTACACCTACCTGGGCGACAAACCGATGCTCGTCTCGGCACGCGAGTTCGTGCTGGCCTACGAAACCTTTCACAATCACAAGCACTACAAACCCCCGGGCCACATGGTCGCCTTCGCCGATCAACGCATCGTCTGGGTCACGACCCAGCAGCTCCAGGCCATCCTGCGCAAACAGAGCGGGGGGCTGGACCGATGACGATCACCGTCAACGGTGAACCCCGGGATGTTACCGAGGGCAGCTCCCTTGCCGACCTGGTGACCGCGCTGGGCCTGACCGAGATCCGGCTAGCGCTCGAACTGAACTGTCAGGTGGTCCCTCGAGCAACCTTCGAGGAGTCCACACTCAACGACGGAGACGCCGTCGAAATCGTCACCTTGGTGGGCGGGGGCTAACACAACACCATGAGCGCAATCACTCTCGGATCCCACAGCCTCGCAAGCCGGCTGATCCTGGGCACTGGCAAGTACACGGACAACGACACGATGCTGCGAGCACTCGAGGCCTCCGGCACGGAGATGGTCACGGTCGCCGTTCGACGGCTCGACCTGACCAACGCGGACGGCCCGAACTTGCTCGAGGTGCTAGACGGTAACTACATCATCCTGCCCAATACAGCCGGCTGCTACACGGCAGAGGACGCCATCCGCACGGCCCACATCGCCCGCGAACTATCAGGCAACAAACTGATCAAGCTCGAGGTGCTCGGCGACGAGCGCACACTGCTGCCCGACCCGGTGGCCACGATCGAGGCCACCGCTCAGCTTGTCGGGGATGGCTTCACCGTAATGGTCTACACCTCGGACGACCCGATCGTCGCGCAGAGACTGCAAGACGCAGGTGCCACGTCGGTGATGCCGGCAGGCAGCCCGATCGGCTCGGGCCAGGGCGTCCTCAACCCGAACAACATCCGGATCATTCTCGAGTCGTTGAGTGTCCCGGTCATCGTCGACGCCGGAGTCGGCACAGCCTCCGACGTGACGCTCGCAATGGAGCTGGGGGTGGAGGGGATCCTGATGAATACCGGTGTCGCCCTGGCTGACGATCCGGTCAAGATGGCCGCCGCAATGCGCCACGCAGTCGAGGCCGGGCGCCTGGCCTACGAAGCCGGGCGCATCCCGAAGCGGCTGTACGCCAAGGCCTCCTCCCCTATCGAGGGAATGGTCGGAGGCTAGGCTGACGCAACGTCGCACTGCCGACGTGCTGGTCATCGGTGGCGGGCTGGCCGGAATCAGAGCCGCCCTCGCAGTCCGTAACGCAGGGGCCGAGCCCTTGATCGTCAGCAACCGCCCTGTCGGAACGAGCGGCAGCACGTTCTACCTGCATCGTGGCCCCTGGGGCATCCACGCGGCACAGCGCAGCGGCCCCGACTGGGACGAGCCGGAGGCACACGCCGCCGAGATCCTCGCCGTGGGTGAAGGCATGGCAACTCCCGCGCTGGCCCAGGTCCTGGCCGAGGAGGCGCCTCTCGCCCTGAACGAGTTGCGGGACTGGGGCGTGACCTTCAGGACCGAGCGTGCACAGGCCTGCTTCTCCAACTCGCCGCGCGCCGTGCTGGCTACCGACTCACTCGCAATCCGCGAGCCACTGACTCGCATCGCCGGCCAGCTGCCCTGGCTCGAGGCCCATGTCGACGGCCTGCTCTGTGGCACCGAGGGCGTTTTCGGCGCACTGGCATTCGACAAGAGAGGACAGGGATACGAGCTGCTAGCCCCTGCCGTCATCCTGGCTACCGGCGGGGGCGGCGGGCTGTTCGACACCCGGCTCGTTCCTCCCGACCAGCTAGCGCAGGGACATGGCCTGGCTCTGTCCGTCGGCGTTCCCCTCGAGAATCTCGAGTTTCATCAGATGATGATCGGCACGCTGACTCCCAACAAACACGACTTCTACCCGCTACATTTGTTGCGCAGTGGCGCCCGATTACTCGATGAGCGGGGAACCGACCTGCTCGAACGACTGCCCAGAGAGGTTGACCGACAGCGGGTGCTCGACCTTCGCACCACCCACGCACCCTTCACCTGCAGCGACGCGTCGGGCCACCTCGACCGGCTGATCGCGGAGGCCATCCATCCCACGCTCGAAGCCGGTGGCCAGCGACACGAGGTGGCGCCGCACGCCCATGCCTGGTGCGGGGGAGTGCCGATCACGCCTGACGGCCAGAGCCCGCTGGAGGGGCTGCTTTGCGCCGGCGAGGTGGCAACCGGCATGCATGGCGCCAACCGACTGGGGGGCAACCAGATCGCGGCCTGCATGGTCTTCGGGCGCCGAGCCGGCAAGACCGCAGCACGCTTGGCGGCCGACCGCACCCCATACGACGAGCAGTCCTTGCATGCCTCCCGTCAGGAGCTGGCCACCCGGATCGCCCCCAACCGGAGCGTCCGCTCTGAGCTAGGAGGGCTCCGTCTGGAGCTGACCCGCATTTTGACCCGCTCCGTTCTCGTGCTGCGCCGGGACACCGTGCTCGCCGACGCACTGCTGGCGATCGAGAACCTGCAAACACACGTCAGCCAACTCCAGGGACCGGATCGCAGGAGCGCGGGCGAGCTGCGCTCCTTCGACCACTCGCTGCTGTCCGCACAGGCCCTGGTGGCCTCGGCCCTGGCCCGCAGTGAAAGCCGCGGCTCCCACTATCGGGAAGACCATCCAGCCAAGGGTATTGCCACCTACCGGATAACGATCCAGACACACGCCGGAATGTTGACCGCCACGAAAGCGACACTTTCTCACTGACGTCCGTATAATCCTGTTTGATGGCTCTTCGTGAAACCCCGTCCAGGCGGCGACCGAGACACGCCCCCCGATGAAGCACTGCCTGCTGCTGATGCTC
The DNA here is from genome assembly GCA_964486115.1 of uncultured Planctomycetota bacterium. GTDB lineage: Bacteria > Planctomycetota > JACQVV01 > JACQVV01 > CAZANL01 > CAZANL01. Next base: position 16 of record CAZANL010000082.1, on the reverse strand, counting down.
CTGGCTGCTTTGGGCT
>CAZANL010000081.1:6376-11925 GCA_964486115.1 uncultured Planctomycetota bacterium | reverse complement strand
CGCGAGCAGTACGTTCACCCGCTGCCAGATCTTGTCGAACATCGGCTCGGTCAGACGGCCGGTGAACGTGTTCTGTTGAGAGGGGTGATAAGAGCCGATCAGAGTCACGCCACCCAGAGGGACCTCGGCCGCATGGCCAAACCGGGGCCGCGGACGGGGCGTCGACCGACCCAGGGTGCCGAGAGCGCGAAAGATCTCCTGCCAGGCGAGCCCTCCCAGCGCGACGATCACGCGCAGGCGATCACACAGCTCGAGTTCCCGCTGCAGATAAGGCCGGCAGGCAGTCCGTTCATCCGCAGTCGGCTTGTTGGCCGGCGGAGCACAGCGCACGCTCGCCGTGATCCAGACACCCTGTAAGGAGAGTCCGTCACCCCGCCCCGTCGACACCGGCTGGTTTGCCAGACCCGCCCGGTAGAGGCCTCCATAGAGCCAGTCTCCAGAGCGGTCCCCAGTGAACATCCGCCCGGTTCGGTTGGCGCCGTGAGCCCCTGGCGCCAATCCGACCACCAGCACCACCGGATCCGGATCGCCGAATCCTGGCACAGGCCGACCCCAGTACTCCTGATCGCGAAAACGAGCCACTCGCGTACGAGCCACCTCCTCGCACCATTCGATCAACCGCGGACAGGCACGGCAAGAGACGACCTTTTTCTGCAGGGCACCCAGGGTATCGGACACGCCGAAGTGAAACCCGTTATCACGGTCGACGTCAAGCTTTGATAGGATGTTTCACCATGCGCTGCGACCTGCACGTCCATACCCACTGCTCCGATGGCGCCCACGCCCCCCAGGTGGTGATCGATCGAGCTCGGAAGGGGGGAATCGACCTGCTTTCGTTGACCGACCACGACACGATCGACGCGTACGATCAACTGGACGCGCACCCCGGACTTCAGCTCGTCCCCGGCGTCGAGATCACCACTCACCTACCCGGGACCGGCGAATTGCACATCCTCGGTTACTTTCCGCACGGCTTCACTGATGGGCTGCGTACTGACCTAACGCAAATCCAACAAGAGAGGGAGGATCGGATGCGCGAAGGAGTCGGCCGGCTAGCCCGTGATGCGGGCCTGGAGCTGACTCTGGAGCATGTCAGAACACGCTGCAAGGGCAAGGTGATCAGCCGCTCGCACCTGGCGCAGACGATGGTTGACAGAAGAATCGTGCCCTCCTATGCTGAGGCATTCCGCCTGTACATTGGAAGTCAGCACCCGTACATTCCTGCGCCGCGGATTTCGCCCAAAATGGCGATCACGCTGATCCGACGGAGTCGAGGGATCTCGGTCTGGGCCCATCCGCAACTGGCTCGCCTGAAGCGGCACCTCGGCGGCCTGGTCGATGCGGGCTTGAACGGCATCGAGGTGTACGGTCGGAAGAGCAGCGGCGCGACTCTGACCACGTTGGAATCGGCCGCGACCTCATTCCGACTGCTGAAGGGGGGAGGGTCGGACTGGCATGGCCACAGCCCGACCGATCAGCTGGGCTCTTTCACGGTACAGGCAGAGTTGATTGGCCAACTGCTGAGTCTTTTCAAGTCATCCGCACAAAGTTAGGGGACGTTCGATGCGCACGGCGTTGATTTTGTTGCTGGTATCAGGTCTCGCCACGCCCGCCTGGGCGCAGGACAAGGACACCCCACAGGGCCCGCAACCACTGAGTAAGGAAAAACGCGACGAAGCCGCCCTGCGCCTTCATCAGCTTTCCAGTTCTCGCTGGAGTGTTCGCGAGCGCGCGACCAAGCGGCTGATCGCCATGGGGAGAAAAGTCGGCCCGATGGTCGCTGCGGCCTTGAAGAAATCGCGGGATTCGGAATCCCAGTGGCGAATGCGCAAGGTCCTCTCCGGCATCGGTCAGGGCCACCTCGACGAGCGGACATTTACCCGCAATCTCAGAAAGAAGATCGCGCCTCTGGCTTCTCGCACGTACGTCCGCTGGTCGATCCGCTACCAAGAAGAGCCGCGGATGAATGGTATGCCGCCCACGCTATTGAACGAACTCAGGGCGTTGGGCAGCTCCGCCGTGCCGATCCTGGCCAAGGAGCTCCAGCAAGACAACGAAAACACCCGCATCAACGTGGCCTATCTGCTGGGAGATCTAGTACCCCCCGGATCCAAGGAATCCATTGCGCAGGCCGGCCCGGTGCTGATCGCCGCACTGAACGACCGCAACATCGAAGTGCGAAAGATGGCTGCCTGGTCGCTCGGCAGGATGCGCAACGAGTCGGCAGTCAAGCCACTGATCAAGCTGGCCACCACCACCCCAGACAAGAACGTGCGGAAGGCGATGATTTTCTCGCTGCTGCCGATGCGTAGCCGCACATCGATCCAGCCGCTGATCGAGTTGCTGTCCAAGGGCGGAGAGCTGGGCTGGGATGCCAACTGGGTGCTGGAGAAACTGACCGGCCGGCGCAACGGCTATAACATCTTTCGCAAGGATCGCCTCGAACAGGCAGTCAAGGCCTGGCAAGACTGGTACGACACCCACGGCAAGACCTTCAAGTTCGCCTACAGTGGCCCCCAGCAGAACCACCGGGCCAAATCGGTCCACATCCTCCGGCAAGGAGGCCAACGCGTTCCGCTGATCGTCAAACCCGTCAAGGTGGACAAACAGCCGAAAAAGAAAGCCACCAAGAAGCCCAAGGAATAGCGCCCGCAGTTTCCGAGGGCTGGACTGTCGGATTCGGAAGGGCATAATGGCAGTCTGGATGGTCGGCTTGCCTGATGGTCGGACGGCGACCTCCCAGACGTACTGGCCGCAGCGAGCCGCTCGGCCGCAGTTCAATGCATCGAATGGTCGAGGCCATGCAACCACGTCGCATCCCCACGAGAGCTGATCGCCCCAGCGCAACGCGATGCCCCCCCAGCAGTAGGCTAACTGACCGCAGCCCCACTCCCGCCCAGGGCCCGGCGAGCTAGGGGCGGCTCGAACATGTCGACCCATCTAGTCACCGGAGGCGCCGGGTTCATCGGATCCTGGCTGGTTCGGCGGCTGCTCGCTGAATCGCAGGATGTCGTGGTCCTCGACAACCTGGCCACCGGCAGCCGCGCCAACCTCGACGAGGTGGCGGGTCGTATCACGTTCATCGACGGAGACGCGAGCGACCTGCCGACCGCGCTGAAAGCCTGCAAGGGGGTCGAGGTCGTCTTTCACCAGGCTGCCATCCCGTCCGTGCCACGCTCGGTCGAAGATCCGCTCGGCACCCATCAAGCCAATGTCACCGGCACCCTGACGATGCTCGACGCCGCACGCCGGCAGGGAGTTCGGCGCCTCGTCTACGCCGCCAGCTCGTCGGCCTACGGCGGCAGCCCCGAGATCCCCAAGCAAGAGCAGCAAACGCCTACACCGCTGTCACCTTACGCGGCGGCCAAGCTGGCCAGCGAGCAGTACTGCTGGGCGTATCACAACACGTTTGGCCTGGAGACGGTGGCCTTGCGCTACTTCAATATCTTCGGCCCACGCCAGGACCCCAACTCGCCCTACTCCGCCGTGGTGGTCAAGTTCGCCAAGCAACTGCTGGCGGGCGAAACTCCGACAGTCCACGGCGACGGCACCCAGACCCGCGACTTCACCTATGTCGAGAACGTGGTCGAGGCCAACTGGCGAGCCGCGCACGCCGTGCGGGCCCCCGGACGCCTCTACAACATCGGCTGCGGCGAAGAAACCAACCTGCTAACCCTGCTCGACGTGCTGGGCGACTTGATCGGGCACCGTCCACCCCCGGTGTTCGCCGAGCGGCGAGAGGGCGACCCCCTCCGCTCGCTGGCCGATATCCGTCGCGCAAGCGAAGAGCTGGGGTACGAGCCGACCATCAAGCTGCGAGACGGACTGATCAAGCTGGTCGATCACCTTCGCAGCGAGTGATCCGCCCGGCCCCGGGCCGCTGACAGCCTGACCCGACGCTGATTGGCGGGAGCACCTCAGAGCCCCGCCACGTCTTTCCACCGCACCGCCCCCCGCAACCGGGGATCGAGACTCCGGCAGCGCCGGCAGCCTCGGAGTCTCGGGCTGACAGAATCATTTCAGACGCGGCCGGAGGACCGCTGGCCCAGAGCTCAGTTTCCACCGGCATTGCTACCCAACCCCCGCTTCACGTCCCCCCTGACCACCCACAGCGCCACAACGCACCGCACCGGCCGAGGCTCGCGCCATCCGCACATTTTTTTGGGGGAATCGCCGGGGCAGCGCTCACTGTTCGATGACGACCACCCGTAACCAACGAGGACTCCACATGTTGAGCACAACGAATTCACGGATCATCTGGTCCCTGGTGTCCTACGCCCTACTTGCCGGGGCGGCCTTGGCGATCCAACTCGGCGCCGGATCTGCGTTCGACGACCTCGACGTCAAACCGCTAGATCTCTCAGAGACCTCGCAGGGGCATCAAGCCGCACCGCAGGCTGCCGGCCGGGCCATGACGGAGAGTACCTCCTACACCGAAGTCTTGCCGGTGCGGGCGCAGGACATCTCGGTGCCTCAGGGCCAGGGAGCTATCGCCGACCCCATCGGGCTGGCCCCAGCTCACCCACCTTCGGTGCACAATCCGAGGCCAACGGTCCGGCTGGCATTCACCAAGAACGCCGCCACCAACCAGCTCGTGCTCGACAGCATCGGCGACGGCAGAGAACCGGCGGCCTTCACCCTCTCGGCCGAGACGGATCTGTGGGCGCTACAGTTTCGTGACGGTACTGGCACAGAGCAGTCGTTGGTGATGCCGAGCAACACGGCATTCTCCAGCTTCACCGTGACTCCAAGCCATGGGGGCTTTCAAGCCCGCTGGATCGGCGGTGTGCCCAACGGATCGAATCTGCCAGCGGGTCAGACCTTCGAGGTGGCGATCGATGCCGTGCGATCCACCACCGAGCCGGTGATTGAGATGACAATCAAGGTCACCTCGTCGATCACCCGCTGGTCGCTGGAGTTCGTCGACTTCCCGCGGGTCAAGCTAGCCCCCCGAGGCGCCGCCGCAACGCAGATACTCAGCGTGCCCTATTTTGGCGGCTGGTTGGCCGTCGACCCGATCGCCTCCCCCCGGTTCGGTCTCGGGCCCGCCGGTGCCCTGACCCATCCCGGCGAAATGAGCATGCAGTGGTTGAGCTACTACAACAGTGCCGAGGACGATGGCCCGTTGTTGATGCTCGGTTCCCGCGACAGGGCCGGATACAACAAAGAATACTGGTTCGACAACACCAGCGGAAAGCTGGCCATCGTGTTGCGGCAATTCCCCGAAATCAACACGACCACGGACAAGACCTATAGCTCACCGTATCCGGCCATGCTCTCCGTGATGCGCGGCCAGTGGTACGAAGCGGCTCGGGCCTACCGCAGATGGGCGCTCAAGCAGCCGTGGACGGCTCGGGGGCCAATGCATCGTAACCGGTCGTTCTCGAAGCTGGTCAAGAACGCAGCGCTGGCCGGAGTGAGCGGCACGACCACCGGCCCCAGCGACTACAGATACTGGAAAACGGAGATGCAGTACCAGACCCAGACCTATGGGGTATCGAATGCTCCCGACTTTGTCTTCGGCTGGCACAACAACCCATTTGACGCCA
>CAZANL010000081.1:5953-6366 GCA_964486115.1 uncultured Planctomycetota bacterium | reverse complement strand
GCCAACTGGGGCAACTGGTTTCCGATCCACCCGGAGTTTGAAATCGCTGGAAAGGCGATCGCCCGAGCCGGTCATGCCCATGCCCCGTACACCCACGTCGGCGTCTACGGCAGCCATGCCGGGGTGCGCAGCTATGCCAATTCGTACGTGCCCGGGTTCATCGGACAAAGCGTGGACCAGTTCAGGTTGATCTCGCGCGATGGAACCACACCTGATTTCTGGGACATTTATGGCCTCCCGGCCGTACATCTGTGCTACGCCGCGAAAAAATCAGGCGTGTCCTTCGCGGGAAACTACGCCAAACACCTGGCCCGCGAGCTGAATCACAAAACCGGGGCTCGCGGGATCTACTATGACACATACACCGCAACCAAGTCCCAGCGATGCTACGATTCCAGCCACGAGCATCCGAT
>CAZANL010000081.1:0-5943 GCA_964486115.1 uncultured Planctomycetota bacterium | reverse complement strand
GACGTACGCCGCACGATGCGTCGAATCGAACCTCAGTTTTTCATCTACAGCGAAGCCCAGAACGAAGCGTACGTCGGACTGGTCGAGCTGGTCTATTCACACAACACGGGAGAAGTTTACTTAGAGGACATCCGTCTCGCACCGCTATACAACACGGTCTACCATGATCATCAGATCGTTGGGCGCGTCGTGGGGATCAATGTGGCTCGATCCAAGCTGCAGCGCTACGGACCGGAGGCGCTGCTGTCGCTCCGCCGTACGTATGCCGCAGATCTCTTCATGGACCATACCCCGTGGGCCGGCTCAGAGCTGTCACCGGACTCGATGGCCTCCAACCTGGCAGCGTTCCCCAATTATGCGGCGCTGATCGGTATGACGAAGAACTTCGTCAAGGTTCTCAAGCAGCCGATCACTCGGCGCTTTGTTCACTTCGGTCCGCGGCTGCGCGACCCGGTCACGACCTCGCAGCTGATTCCCAAACAGTCGAAGGACGGCCTGCTGTTTCCGTACCGCGGCGAGCAACCCCAGGTCTACGCATCGGCCTGGGGGGATTCGAAAGGCAAAGGCCTGGCGATACTCTTGCTCAACTGGACCAGCCCGAGTGACACCTACGAGGACGGCACCAGCGGTGGTGACGAGACGATTCAGCTCACCATCGATCCGGCGAAGTACCCCCTTCGGCGCGGCCGCTACGAACTGCACGAGGTCAGCGCCAGCGGCGATCGGCTGATCAAGATCGTGAACGTCAACCGGCTGTTCACCGAGACCATTACAGTCCCAGAGCGTACCGCAAAATTACTATATCTCGTGCGTCATAAATCACGGCCGAAACGCAGGACCGGGCGCTGAGCATCACCGTGCGACCGGGTCTATGGCTGCTGAACGAACACGCGTCGTCATGTCGCAATGGCAGGCGCTACGGGCAAGCGGAAGACCGGAGCGGCCGCGAGAGGAACCCCTCGCCAGCCACAGGGTAACGCGTCAGGCTGGAGCGGTATGGAGCGGTACGGGCCAGGTCCGGGTGTCTAGTTCAGGGTCAGGATGAACCGGCCGCCTGGGCCGGGCTGGACGCTGATCTGCCCACCCAGCTGGCGGGCCCAGCGCTCGGCCAGCGACAACCCCAGACCGATCCCCGGCTGAGGGCTGTCCTCGTGCTGTCCCCGCTGAAACGGCTTGAGCAGCCGCTTGATGTCACCGTCCGGCAGCCCTGGGCCGTGGTCGATCACCTCGAAGATCAACGGGCCCGGACCACTGATTCGCAGCGTCACCTCTCGGTTGTCCGCCGCGGACGCGTACTTGCAGGCATTGTCCACCAGATTGAACAGGATCTGGCCGACGGCGGACGCATCGGTGGTCAGCTGGGTCTCCAGCGGTAGGTCGCAGTCGACGACCAGCCGCATCTGACCCCGCGCGCAGCGCTCCTCCAGGGAAGTCTGACAGCTGCCGAGCAGCTCCGCCAGGCGAATCTCGCTCAGTCGCGGCTGCCAGTTACGGTCCTCCAGCCGCGAGTACTCCAGCACGTTCTGCACCAGATGCGACAGTCGCATCGACTCGCTGCGCAGTGTTTCCAGGTACGAGTTGCGCACCGCCTCGTCGGTGACCATCCCCTCGACCAGCATGTCGGTGTACATCTGGAACGTCGTCAGCGGGGTGCGCAACTCGTGAGTCACCGCCGAGACGAACTCCAGCCGACGCTGGTTGAGCCGCAGCACCCCCCGCAGTCCCGTCATCACCGTAAACAGCGCGACTCCCAAGCAGCTCCAGACGAGCACCAGGCCGATGCGCATCGGCGTCCAGCCCGCCGGGATCTCGGCGATCGGCTCGCCAGGATCGAGTGAACCCGGGAGCACGGTGATCGCATTGTCCAGGTTGATCTGCTCTCCGGGACGACGCGGCTTCAAGCGCGCAGCCGGGAAGATGTCCGCCACCTCGCTGCGCGCCAGTTGCCCCAGAATCTGCCAGTCGATGACGAACCCCTGAAGCAGCTGCTGCTTGCCGACACTGACCTGACGCACCAGGAACAGATCCTTGCTCTGGGGAATCCAGGCTGGCACCAGCGGGCTGCGACGTAGCTGAACCGCCGCCAGCGATTTCTTGGGGCCTTGCTGAGGCACCTCCCCGCTGTTCTGGTAGTAGTTCTGCGCCACTTGACGATTGAAACTACCCTGCCGTATGTCCCAGTCCTTCTGTTGTTTGGCATTCTGCTGTTTATCGTTGCTCAAGATCAGGTTGGAGCGGGCGTTGAACGAGGTCTGCCCGTGCTCCCCAGTTTCGACCAGCAAGGCCAGGAAATCTCTCCCCCGCGAGTCGCGCGCCTCACCCAGGCGAGCCCAGAGCTGCCGGCCCGCACCCAGCGCCTTGAGCCGGTCGATCTGCTCCTGCTCCCGCCGGACCGCCGCCCGCGATAGCTGTGCGCGCTCGAGCATCTGACCCGTCGGCACCTGAGGAGAGCTCCAGACGCCATCCCGAGAGATCTGGAAGTGCAAACGCATCCAGGAGGCCGGCCGGACCAGGATCGGCGAGGGCACGAACACCTCCTTCGACCCCACCTCCTTCCATCGATGGGTGTAGGCCCGAGCGGGCGAGTAGAACGCCTGGTAATGAAAATGGGGACGCGCCGCCTCCTGCGCCAGCACCGGCGCAACCAGCGAATCGATTCGCCAGATGGCCAGCCGCATGCGTTCCATTCGCAGCTCACGCTGCTGCGCCTGCTGCCGCTCTCGCTCGAGGTCCAGCAACGACGTGCTGATCCAACCCAGCGTGATCACCAGGATCACAGAACAGAGCCCGAATCCACCCCAGGTCAGCGTCGCGTTTCTCAAGCACCCGTTCCGATCATGTAGCCCTGCCCCCGCACCGTGAGCACGATCTGTGGCGGGACGGTCTTGTCACGCAGCTTCTCGCGTAGCCGAGCCACGTGCATGTCCACGGTGCGGGTCTCCAGATAACGGGCGTCCAATCCCCAGACCCGCTCGAGCAGCTCCTGCCGAGAGATCGCCCGGCCCGGACTGGTCGCCAGATAACTCAGGATGTCCGCCTCCCGCTCGGTCAACTCGCAGCGCGTGCCATCGTCGAACGCCACCTCCCGCCGCTCGAAGTGAATCGTGCGCCCTTCGAACTGAAGGCTCTCCAACCCGCTTGGCCGCTCGGCCGAGCGACGGAGCACCGCCTCCACGCGGGCCAGCAGCTCCCGCGCGCTGAAGGGCTTGACGACATAGTCGTCGGCACCCGCCTTGAGTCCGCAGACACGGTCGTCCTCCGAGCCCTTGGCGGTGAGGATGATGATGGGCAGCCTGGGTTTCGACTTGCGAGTCTCAGCCAGCACGCTGAAACCATCCCGCCGGGGCATCATCAGGTCGAGCAGCATCAAGTCCAGATCGGCCGACAAGGCGACCTCCAGACCCGCCTCGCCGTCGGCGGCTTCGAACACGTCGTAACCACCGAAGTTCAGCGCATCGACCAGCCCACGACGGATCGCGGCCTCGTCCTCGACCACCAGCACTCGATACTTGGCCATCATTTATTTATCGCCCGGGGCCCTGAGAAATGCAATCGGGATCGCCCGGCCTGTGATGTGCCAACGGTCTTCCGGCTTGCTGAAGAGTGTGCCGCGACAGCTGGTGCCAGCAGGGGCCCAGATCGAGGCTTGCTCCAGGTCACCCCGGGCGGGGCCCGTCTTGTGCTCTTACGGTTCGCTGCGTGGGCATCCATTACCCCAGGATACCCGCGAACGGCTCGCTGTCGGGTAACAGAGATGTAACAACGGGCTACTTGACAGCCCGCCGCAGCTGCACCCACTCCCCCCTGAACTGCTCGACCAGCTTGCGCTCCTTGGCCGAGAAGGTCTGCTGCTGGAGCTGGCGCAGGGACGCTCGGGTGCGCAGCTGCATCACCTCGGGCAGTCCATCCTGCTTCCCGTACAACTTGACGTAGGTATCGCAGGCCTCGATCGCACCCTCCCAGCGTTTGCACAGGTAACGACAGACGGCAATCTCGGACTGGATCGACGGCGCCAGGAGGCTCTCGGGATAGCGCCGCGCCAGCTCCTGCAGGGCGGTCAACGCCTGCGCTGTGTGGCCTTCTTTTTTCAACCGCATCCCCTCGAGAAAAAGTGGCAGCACCTCCCTCTCATCCTGGCAACGCTTCAGCAACCCCAGCTGTCGGCGAGCCTTCCCAGCATAGAAGGCATAGGTCTTGGGCGCCGAGCGGCACAGCTCGAGCGTCCCCTGATAGCGAGCAATGGCGCCCTGCACATCCTCTGACATCGATGCGGGGAAACAGGGATGTACGCGGGGTGCGATCAGCAGCTTGAGGTTGGCCGCCTTGAAATTGCTCGTCAGCGCGAGCCGGTGATTGTCGCGGTGCTCGGCTGTGACCGTCTCGAACAGATCCAAGGCCTGCCGATAGGCCCGAATCTTCTTGTACAGGCAGCCGCTTCGATACAACGCGTTGGCCGCGAATTTCCCCTTCGGCATCTCCTCCCGCAGCTTGGCGTAGATCGCCAGGGCCTGCTGCGACCGACCCAGCTTTTCGTTGGCGTAGCCCAGATAGAACAGAGCCATCTCCTGCTGGTCTGGTGTCGCAGGCCGGGTCAACACACGCTGAAAACTGCGCACCGCACTCAGGTATTTGCCCTTGAACAGCGCAGTCAGCCCCTGCTGGTTACCCTGCACCCCACTCGCTGCTTTCTGAGCCCAGGCGCAAGGCGCCAGCCAGAGAATCAAACCGATCGACAGCAGTCGGCTAACGCCCCACATAACTCACCTCCCCCGTTCGATCACCCTGACCACGCCGTTTCAGCTGCGCCAGCTGCTGGTGCAACCGATCGACCTGCGTGTCCCGCAGCAGTCGGCTGAGATCGGCTCGCTCCCAGCCCGTCGCCGAGACCTTGAGCACCGACTCGAACGCCTGACACAGGCCATTCATCGCCAGCCGCTCGGGCTGGGCCATCTGCCGGCTCGCCTTGCGAAGGCGTTCGGTCAGCTTGCTGGCCTTCAAGCAGGCTTGCAGCATCTCCAACTCGGACGCCGTGCGGGTGCTGGAGAGCTGGATCAGCGCCACCTCGACGGCGCTGAGCAACACCTGGTCAGACGGCCACTCCACCCGAGTGTCCGGCACGGCGTTCAGCGTGAACGTGCTCTTCTGAGCCAGATCCCGCTCCAGTTGGGCAACGTACTCCTTGTGATCTTTCTCGAGACGACGCAGTTCTCGGCGCAGCTCGGCGACCTGCGCCAGCAGTAGGCCACCCGATGGGGCCGGCTCCACGCGTCGCGGAGCCGGCCGCTTGGCCTCGGTCGGCAAGCCGGCCGGCACGCCCTGGGGACGCAGCGCACCGTGGATCACTAGAATCAGCAGCACCGCGGCCGCGGTGCTGACAGCACCCACCGGAAAGGTGTTCAGCCGCCACCACCCAGGCCGTGCGACCGCCGGATTCTCTGAGAGCGCCCGCTCCATCACCCGCTGCGGGAACGACTCCCAGTATGCGTCTCCGGGCTCGTGACCCGCATCCGCATCGACCGCCCCGGCGAGTGCCTCGTCCAACCCCCGCAGTTGCGCCAGTTCTGCAGCACAATCACGGCAGCCTTCGAGGTGCGCAGACAGCGCCACCTGCTCCTCGTCCGGCAGGGCCCCGTCGAGAAATGCGGAGAGCGCCGGTGACTCCGCTTGTTCACATCTGACCATTGCCTTGAACCTCCAGCATTCCGGTAAGCGACTGTTTCATGTCAGTACGCGCGCGATGCAATCGGCTCATCACGGTTCCAATCGAGCAGTCCAGCCGCGCAGAAATCTGTTGATAGGACAGCCCCTCGACGACCCGCAGGAGCAAGATCTCCCGCTTCGCATCGCTCAGTCTACCGGCCGCGGCGAGGACCTTCTCGTGCAACTCCCGGCCGACAACCTCCTGAAGTGGACCTCGCTGCTGAACATCTTGAGGCTCCCCCA
>CAZANL010000080.1:8021-12003 GCA_964486115.1 uncultured Planctomycetota bacterium | reverse complement strand
TTGTTTGGTCAATACGAGCCCGGGCAGGTGAAGCATCAGCGAGACGCGCAGCCCGGTGCCGACGTTGGTCGGGCAGGCGGTCAGGTAACCGTACTGAGGATGGAAAGAGAACTCGAGCAAGCGTGCGAGCGTTTGCTCGATCTGGTTGCACTCCTCCCAGCTGCGATGCAGTTCCATTCCGCTGCGGATCAGTTGGATCCGCAGATGATCCTCTTCATTGACCATGATCGAGGTCATCTCGTTCGGTGCGAACGCCACACAGCGGTTCCCCTCGGTGTTGGCGTGCTCCCGACTGATCAAGTGGCGCTCGACCAATAGTAATCGGTCCAGCTGGCTGGCGCTGTTCAGGTTGAGAAAGATGCCGTCATCGAGGACGGCTGATCGCCGGATTTTTCGGGTAATCAACTCCGCGATTTCTTCTCGTACAGCACGGCTGGCCTGGGTCGGGAACGGATAGCTGGAGATGTTGCGTGCAAGGCGCACGCGGGTCGAGATGACGATGTCACACTCGGACCCGGAGCCGCGTAGCCACTCGCCGACGGAGCCTGTGAGGTTGCTAAGTTCCATCGAGCTGATGGTCGATGACCTGGATCTCATCCCGGATCCGGGCGGCCTCCTCGTAGGCCTCGTTCTGAACGGCCTGATCCAAACGTTGCATCAACTCCCGTCGATTACGCTCCAGTGAGAGTTCGGGGGAGGGTTCGCTGGGAGCCTTCCCGCTATGGCTGGTCTTACCGTGAATCTGCTCCAGCAACTGGGCCAAGGGCCTGGCGAACAGGTCGTAGTCGTTGGGGCATCCCAGCCTTCCGTGTCGGCGAAAAAGGCTGAGGGTCATTCCGCAGTCGGGACAGTTCGCGGCGCTTTCGCCCGTCTCGCCTTTTACCTCGACCAGGTTCTCCAGGATCTCCTTGATACCGGAGTGGATGACCGGGTCGGGCAGATCTTGTTTCTCCGCGCAGTCCTCACAGAGATACTGTACGTGCTTCACACCGTCGCTGATGTTGCTGACGTGAACACGTGCTTCCGCGGTATTACATGACTCACAAATCATACGAAATCGCCGGAATTATACAGTTGTCCCCTCGCTGCAGGAGTATATCACCTCCGAAGTTGCCGTTCAAGCTGTCCCAAGCTGCTCGGCGACCAGGCTGCTAAACAGTTCTCCCCGCTCGGTGAAGTTGTTGAACTCATCGTAACTGGCGGCGGCCGGAGACAGTATCAATGATCCGTTATCGGCCATCGCCAGCAAGGCGTCGAACGCTTCCCGGAACGAAGCGGCGCGAGACGTCTGCAGCCCGCTGTCCTTCAGTAGTCGGGCTAGCCGCTGTCCAAGCGCTCCGAGCAGGACGACCCCGCTGGCTTTTTCACTGAGGACATCGGCCAGCTGGTTCAACTCGCAGCCTTTGTCATAGCCGCCGACAAGCAAATAGAGTGGCCCGGGGAGCGCGTGCAGTGCAGCGATCGTCGATTCTGGTGTGGTGGCGATCGAGTCGTTGTAGAAGCGGCGCGCCCCGGCTTGCCCCACCAACTGGAGCCGATGGGGAACCCCCTCGAAGGCCTTGGCGGCCTGTCGAACCGCGTTGGGGTTTGCACCGGCGGCTATCGCCGCCGCGGCTGCCGCCAAGAGATTGGACTGGTTGTGTTCGCCCGGGATGCTGAGCTCATCGACCGAGGCCAGTTCGTGAACCCCTTCGAGATCCCGTACCACAAGCCGGTCCGCTTCTCGGTAGAACCCCACCGGGAGTGCGGTGTGAGTACTGAACCAGATGAGCTGGCCCGCACAGTGATCCGCGACCCGTTTGGCCGTTTGCTCGTCATCTGCATTGAGGATGGCGACGTCTTCAGCGCCTTGGTGTCGAAAAAGTGTCTGCTTGGCGTGGCAGTAGGCATCGAAGGTCCCATGTCGATCCAGGTGATTGGGTGTCAGGTTGGTCAGCACCGACACCGCTGGAGACAGGCCCAGCCGATCCAGGTCTGCCAGCTGAAAGCTCGACAGCTCAAGCACGACGCGGTCTTCGCGGGCGATCGACGGGAGTTTTCCGAGCAGAGATCGGCCCAGATTTCCGCCGATGTGGACGGTCAATCCGGATTGGCGAAGAATCTCAGCGGTGAGGTGGGTCGTGGTGGTCTTGCCGTTGGACCCGCTGATGCCGATGATCTTCCCCGGGCACTGGCTGAAGAACAGGTTCATCTCGCTGGTAATCGGCAAACCGCGCTGGCGGGCGGCCTCCAGGAACGAGCTCTGAGGCGGGACCGCTGGACTGGCCACCACCAGCTCGACGAGATCCAGATCCGACTCATCGTGGGAGCCCAAGTGCAACTCGACTGGCAGGTCCTGTAACTCGCGGATCGACTTCGCCAACTCACTGGCGGGTTTCATGTCGGTGACGATGACGCGGACTCCCTGCTCGACCAGATAGCGGACCACGCCGATTCCACCACCGAACGTGCCGAGTCCGACGACCAGCACCGACATGCCGGGGGTCGGGAGCAGTTGCTTAATTGTCCGCGGGAGTTTTCCGGCCGTCACGCCGCAGGGTCTCCGCTCTCTCCTTCAAATCATTCAGGACGTCCGTCGTGATGGGAGGGGTCTGTTCCATCTCGACGTCCAGCCTCTGCTGGTCCACCAAGGTCACCGGGAGCAGCCATTCCGTGAACAGGTCTATCGGAAACCATTGGTAGAACGGAGGCGAGAGGGTCCACTTCTTGATCACGCTGACATGCTGCGTCTCACGGAAGGTGACATCGTGTGTGCCGTAGTGGGAGAACGGGAGACGCAACGGAGTTTGGCCGGCATATTCTCCGTCGATGTAGACCTCGGCACCCGCGGGGCGGCTGGTGATGTACATCCGGCGCTCGACGCACCCCGTCAGCAGCAGCAAGGTGAGCGTGGTGAACGTTGTCATGGACCGCATCAGCATGTTGGCGAGCACGCTACCGCCGGCCCTGCGGACCGTCAAGACAAATCGAAGGGTTGCTCGCCGGGGAATATCTGGGCCAGAGCGATTTGCCCCGCGACCAGCAACTCCTTCTTACTGCGGGCGAGTTTCTTGACGGCGGCCTCTGTCTTTAGCGCGCAGGAGCGGTCGCCCACTCGTTGAGAGAATACAAGGAGTAGCGGGCCCCGCCCGCGCAGGTAGCGCGCACCGCGTGGGGTGCCCTTCTCGTGCTCGGTCAGCCGTCGTTCGATATCGGTCGTGATGCCGGTATACAACTCGCCCGTTGCCAGGCGTATCAAATAGAGAAACCACTCGCCGGAGGGCTCGGTCATCAAAATTCAGTATACCCCAGCTGCCGTCCGCGGGGCCGGGTTCGCTGTCTGGGATGCTCTCCAGCACCGGTCGGGTGACTGACAGTGCTGGCCTCGCGCCCTGCTGGCAAGGCGGATCGCCTTGCACCTGCTGGATTGCAGCGCCGGGCCTGGGTTGGTGGAACTGGCGGAGAGGGCGGGATTCGAACCCGCGGAAGGAATACACCTTCACCGGCTTAGCAAGCCGGCGCAATCGACCACTCTGCCACCTCTCCATCTGGTCGCGCCGCATTCTAGCGGTCCGGGTGGGTGAGTCAAGCGGCTTGACCGGTAGGCTTGTCGCTCGGACAATGGACCCGATGAGTTCAAACAACGAAAACGGCCTGCCGGTTCTCTCCATCCGGGATTGTGCGGCTCACAAGGGTCAGTGTGGAAAGCTGCTGATCGTGGCGACAAGTCCGGGCATGACGGGAGCCGGTATACTTGCGGCTCGCGCAGCGCTGCGCTCGGGTGCGGGTCTGGTCACGCTAGGCGTGCCCTCGGGACTGATGTCGGTGGTCGGGGCACACTTGACGGCGGCGATGAGTCTGGCGCTGCCCGAACGGGTGGGTGGCGGATTGAGTGAGGAGGCCGTGGGACCGCTGCTCGAGGCGCTGATGGGTAAGGACGTCTGCGCGATGGGTCCGGGGTTGGGCAGAAATGTCTCGACCGGGGCGTTCGTCAACCGTGTTC
>CAZANL010000080.1:4149-8011 GCA_964486115.1 uncultured Planctomycetota bacterium | reverse complement strand
AGGTGCCGCTGGTGCTGGATGCCGATGCCTTGTATCATCTGGATTGCGATCAGTTGGCGGAACGTTCGGCACCTACCGTGCTGACTCCTCACGCGGGGGAAATGGCTCGGCTGTGTGGTCTCGATGCAGCAGAAGTTCAGCGAGATCGGATTGGGGTTGCGACCCGCTTTGCCAAGGAGCACGGTGTGGTGCTGTTGCTCAAGGGACAGGGCACTGTGCTGACCGATGGTAAGCGGGCTTGGGTCAATCCGACCGGCAACCCGGGGATGGCCACGGGGGGGGCGGGCGATGTGCTGACCGGAATTGTGGCGGCTCTGATAGGCCAGGGAATGACGGCACTCGATGCGGCCCGCCTGGGGGCTTATGTTCATGGATTGGCTGGCGATCTTGCGGTGGAGAGCGTGGGACAAGCTTCGCTGATTGCTGACGATTTGGTCGAGAGCCTACCCGCGGCATTCATGCAGATAAATCGAGAGAGATGAGCGCTCAAGACATCCAGTTCAAGCAGAATGCGCTTCGCGGAAGATACCTCACCAACGCGCAAGTCGATAAGTGCACGCGTATTCAGAACCGGACGGCGGGTCGCAAGGTCAAGCGCCTGGATGAGATCTCGATCGAGCAGGGGTACGTCACTCGCGAGCAACTCGAAGACCTGTATGCCGGCAAGCCGATGGAACGACCCGTGCGCACCATCGGCGGCTACGAGATCGTCTCGGTCCTGGGTGAGGGTGGCCTGGGTACGGTCTATCTGGCACGCCAGAAGAGCATGAAACGCGAGGTCGCACTCAAGGTGCTTCATGCACAGTGGCTGGACGACGAGGAATTCCGCAAGCGCTTCCTGCTAGAAGCTCGGCTGGTGGGCAAGATGAGCCACCAGAATCTGATCCAGGTGTTCGATGTTGGCATGGATGGCAATGAACTCTACTTCTCCATGGAGTACGTGCCTGGGATCAACGTGCAGCAGATGATCGATGCGGGCCAGCCGATCGAACTGGGACAGTCGATCGAGATCGTCACTCAAGTCAGCCGGGCGATCAACTACTACAAGGAATACAACGTCGTCCATCGAGACATCAAGCCATCGAACATCTTCGTCACACCGCAGGGCATCGCCAAACTGGGCGACTTTGGGTTTATCAAGACGCAGATCGACAAGGAACTGTCCCGCGAGGGTTACATCCTTGGCACCCCGGACTACATCAGCCCCGAGCAAGCGCGTTGGCTGGACGATGTGGATTACCGCTCGGATGTCTATTCGCTGGGCGCCACGCTGTACCACATGTTGACCGCGACGACGCCGTTCATTGGTAGCGAATCAGCGGTGATCCGACAGCATATGAAGCTCGACTTCCCTTCGCCGCTGAACTACAGGCCGGACCTACCGGACGACATGGTGATCATCCTCGAGCGGATGATGGCCAAGAAGCCGGAGGACCGTTACGACGACCTGGGTCAGCTGTGCGACGAGCTTAATATGGTCAAGCTGGGGCAGCACCCGGTCAGTGCCCGACGGCTGGATCCTGGGAAGTCGGCCATCCTGCGGGATCTGGATATCACCGAGAAGCGTATCATGAAGCTCGACTCGGACCGGAGGACGTTGCGAGTCAAGGTCGACAGGCTAGAGGTGCTCAACCGCAATCTGATGACCGCCTGTGCGATTCTGGTGCTTGCGCTGCTGTGTCTGGCTCTGGTGATGTTGATCGAGTAGGACCTGGCATTCTGCAGTGTATCCGGCCAGGGGGAGGCTTGCCTGCTGCGGATGGATGCGGTTGGGGGCCCACCGCGAGGCTGAGCTGCGGGTCATCCGGACGCGTCGAGAGGCCTTGACGGCCTAGGTGCGTACGGGCCGTGAGAAGAACTTTTGTGCCGAACGAATCCCTCGAACCAGCGCCTCAACCTCCTCCAGCGTGTTGTAGAAGTAGAAACTAGCGCGTGCGGTCGAGGAGACCTCGAAGCGTTTCATCAGCAACTGGGCGCAGTGGTGGCCGGCACGGATTGCCAGCCCTTCCTGGTCGAGGATCTGCGAGATATCGTGGGGGTGAATCCCATCCAGGCTGAACGCCACGACGGCGGCTCGCTCTTGCGCCGGTGGGCCCCACAGTGTCACTCCCGCGATATCCGCCAGCTGCGACAGGGCTGCATGGACCAGCTCGTGTTCCTGGCTCCGGATCGCCTCCAGGCCGATATCGCTCAGGTAGTCGACCGCTGCGCCGAGACCGATCGCCTGGGCAATGTTGGGTGTTCCGGCCTCGAACTTCCAGGGCAGATCGTTCCAGGTCGAATGATCCGTATTGACCTCTCGGATCATCTCGCCGCCACCTAGAAAAGGAGGCATTTCCTCCAGCAGCTTTCGCCTGCCGTATAGTACGCCGACGCCTGTCGGACCCGCCATCTTGTGTCCCGAGAATGCGTAGAAGTCGCAGTCGATAGCCTGGACGTCGACATCCAGGTGGGGCGCTCCCTGCGCCCCATCGATAAGTACTCGGGCGCCAACAGCGTGGGCTTTTTGGCTGATCTGTTGGATCGGGTTGATCGTTCCCAGCGCATTTGAGATGTGGTTGAGCGCCACCAGCTTGGTTTTTTCGGAGAGCAGCTGCTCATACTGTTCGATCCTCAGCCTGCCAGAATCGTCCACATCGACATAGCGCAGCGTGGCACCCTTCTCTTGCGCTAGCAGCTGCCAGGGCACGATATTGGAGTGGTGTTCGAGCAGGGTGAGCAGAATCTCGTCTCCCTCGACGATGTTGTGCCGACCCCAGGAATAGGCCACCAGGTTGATCGCCTCGGTCGTGCCTCGTGTGAAGATCACCGTATCGGTGGAGGGCGCGTTGATCCAGCGCGCGAGCTTGTCACGCGCTGCTTCGTAGGCCTGGGTCGCCTGTTCGCTCAGCGAGTGTAAACCACGGTGAACATTGGAGTTCTGTGCGCGGTAATAATGGTCGAGCGCCTCCAGGACCTGCCGCGGCTTCTGTGTGGTAGCGGCATTGTCCAGATAGACCAGCGGTCGGCCCCGCACGGTGGTCTGAAGGATCGGGAAATCGGCTCGGACAGTTTCGATATCGAACATCGCTCTTTCTCGTTATTGCCGATCTGGTAAGGTATTGGATTATAGGAACAGGCGTAGGCCAGTCAACTAGTTCACCAGCGCTAAATATTTCGCCTGTCAACTATCTCGAAGGAGAGGCCGCACGATGACCGAGGTCAAAGCCAGATTGACTCAGCTGGCTACATCTGGAGGGTGAGCGGCCAAGATGAGCCCTGTCGATCTCGGCGAGCTCATGCAAGATCTCCTCGTCGAGGAGCCCCCGGAGTTGCTGGTCGGTCTACAGCAGCCAGACGACGCAGCGGTCTACAAGATCAGCGAGGACGAGGCGATCGTCTTCACCGCCGATCTGATCACCCCGGTGGTGGACGAGCCGTTCCATTACGGCCAGGTGGCGGCCGCCAACAGCCTGTCCGACGTTTTTGCGATGGGGGGGCAGGCAACTGTAGCGATCAATATCTGCTGTTTCCCCGACGACAAGATGACCAAGCAGGAAATCGGGGGCGTGCTCGGTGGCGGCTTGGACAGGGTGCGCGAGTGCGGAGCCCTGCTGGTCGGCGGGCACTCCGTGCGCGACAAGGAGTTGAAGTACGGTCTGGCTGTCGTGGGTCGGGTAGCGATCGACGAGTTGGTTCGCAAATTCAAGTGCCAATGTGTGAGGCCCGGGACCGCCCTAGCGCTCATCTCCAGGCCCGTGTCGGTGATCGACGAGTTGGCCTGCAGGTCCAAGTGCCAATGCGTGAGACCCGGGACCGCCCTGGCGCTCTTCACCAGGCCCGCATCGGAGATCAAGGAAGAGTTCTGCAGGTCCAAGTGCCA
>CAZANL010000080.1:809-4139 GCA_964486115.1 uncultured Planctomycetota bacterium | reverse complement strand
ACCGCAAGGGATACGTGACTGGAGATGCGCTCGATCTGCTGGTCGGCCACATGACCCAGCTCAACGATCGGGGAGCGGGTGTGATGCGCAGTCACGGTGTGACGGGCGGGACCGACATCACCGGATTCGGGTTGGCTGGGCACTCGCTCGAGATGGCGCGCAACGGAGGGTTTGGGGTGCGCTTCGAGTCGGACAAGCTGCCAATCTACCCCGAGGCGCCCAGTCTGATCGCCCGGGGAGTGCGCACGGGTGTGACCAAGGCGAATCACGATAACGCGGGTCCCTCGACGTCATTCGCCGACCGCGTCGACGAGACGACGCGTACCTTGTTCTTCGATCCGCAGACATCGGGTGGACTGTTGTTCGCGGTCGACTCCGACAAGGTCGATGTCGCCGTGACGGCTCTTCGTGATCAAGGCTACCCGGAAGCGGCGATCGTCGGCGAGGTGTTCGAGAGCGACACGCCGAGGATCCAGGTCGTCTGAGACGAGGTTCCCATCGCGGGGCCCAGGATCGGTCGTATCCACGGCTCTCGCTGTCCGGGGGATTGCCTGAGAATCGTCGGGTCGACCGCGTGATGGCCACACGGTCTTCAGGCTCGTGTCAGTCGAGAGTTGAATGAAGCGTGCAGAGTGTCGGGTGTCAGTTCTTGATTGCCCTGCTAGAATCAGTGTCTCATGCGACGGGACACCTACTTTCGCCTGATTCGAGGCGAGCTGGGCGGGCCTCTGGGAGTTCTAGGGCGGGCTGTTCTAAGAGTTCTCTCCTGGGGGTTCTCCGCCGGCGCTCGTCTGCGGGGAATGCTGTTCGACCTGGGAATCAAGCGGGTGCATCATCCCGGGGTGCCGGTGATCTCGGTCGGCAATCTCACCACCGGGGGAACGGGTAAGACGCCGCTGGTGATCTGGCTGGCCGAGCTGCTGCATTCGCAGGGTCTGACCGTCGGGGTTCTGTCGCGGGGATACCACGCAGAGCCAGGCGAGGTCAGCGACGAGACCACGATATTGCTCGAGGCGGTACCGGAGGTGGTCGCAATCCAGAATCCGGACCGAGTGGTGGGAGCGCAGGAAGCTATCCGTCGAGGTGCACAGGTGCTGGTCCTGGACGATGGCTTCCAGCATCGTCGGATCGCGCGTGACCTGGACCTGGTCTTGGTCAGCGCACTGGATCCGGACGGGGTCGGTGGGCTGCTTCCTCGCGGACTGCTGCGGGAGCCGCTGTGTGGCATGCGCAGAGCCGATATGGTGTTGCTGACCCACGCCGATCAAGTGTCGGCCGAGCAGTTGGCTGCGGCTCGCGCGCTGGTCGAGCGGGAGGCGCCCCAGGTGTCCCTGATCGAGGCTCGTCATCTTGTGGGACCGCTTGGAACCGATGCGCCGTTGTTCGCCTTCTGCGGCCTGGGAAGTCCCGCGAGTTTCCTTGAAACCTTGCGCCAACTGGGAGCCGAGTTGACGGGGCATCGACTGTTCGACGACCATCACCCCTATACATCCGCCGACCTCGTGTCGATGGTGGCCGAGGCCTCTGCTCAGGGGGCCGAGGCACTGGTCACGACATGCAAGGACCGGGCTCGCATCGGTATCTGGCCGGGGCCTCTCCCGCTGGTCACACTGGAACTCTCGCTCGGCTTTTCGCCGACGGACCGTGCGAGCTTGTGCGAGACGATCTCTCGTGTCGCGCCCGCAACGAAAAATCCGCCGTGAGACGGCGGGGCCTCAGTTGACCGATGGCGCGACAACCGAGGAGGACAGCCAGGGGGTTACACCACCGTTGCGATAGCTACCGTGGGTGGGCCATCCTCAAGTGACGCTTGGTTCGCGGCACCGATGGTTCGGCTCAGTCCCCGGTTTCCCATTGGACGGCACGCAGGCGCCAGCCAAACGGCTCGGTGTGCGAGAGCGTGGGACGTTGATGCCGAGATGGCCCCGTCATGTCCTCGTCCTGGAGCAGTCCTCAGTCCTGCGCCCAGCAGACGATAGGCAGCGCCGAATCGGTCATGGCCAAGCGCCCGCGCCCGCCAGAATAACCATAAAGGCCAGGCCCAAGACGAGCAGGGCCGTCATGCCGATGCCGATCCAGCCGAGCACCAGTCCTGCGGTGGCTGCTCCGGGGGTCTGTATTCGAACGGAGGCAGCCAGTCGTCGGGATTCGTTGCCCTTGATGATCGCCCCGATACTGAGTGGCGGGCACCAGATGACGAGAGGCAGGATGCCGAAGATCAGCGAGAGGTTGGCCGCGTCATTAGCCCGTCGAGCTGCCGCCGCACCGCTTTTCCCTGGCGCATTGCGCTGTGCGCCTGCCTGGCCCTGGGCCACGGCTCTGGATCGGTCTCCGCGATTCAGGAATTCGCCACAAAAACGGCATTTCTTGGCGGCGCCCTTTATCTTCTCGCCACAGTATGGGCAGTCCTTGTACTCTGCTGCGGTTTCGCCAGTGGGAACGATCTGGTCCACGTCCCCCTCTTCACTGGCCCCGGAGACGGGCGGTGGGATCGGCCCGAAATCCGGTTCCGGATCGTCCGGGGCGGCGGTCGCGACTGGGATGGGTTCTGCGTGAGGTTGAGGAACGTCCAGGACATTACCACAGCCGGGACACTTGCCTTTTTTGCCAGCCATCTGGTCGGGCACAGCGATTTTTTGGCCGCAGTCGCAATGGAATTCGATCGACATCGGGTGGGAGCCCTCCGCTAGCGATAGTTTACCAACATTACAATACTCGACACGCGGTTGAACGTCACAGCATGTTCAGGATAATGACTCCGCCAAGATAAAATATCCACCAGCCGAGGTGCAAGAGGCTGAGATAACCGATCATCACGCCAGCTGTGGCGCTCCCGGGCGTCGGGATCTGGTGAGTTTTGGCGATCGACTTGGCGGTCTCGCCTGCGGAGATGGCCCGGAAAAAAAATGGTATTGCGAGGGGGATCAGCAGCGCGATGATCGCGTAGGCCAGGCTGGCGTTTCCCGCCTTGGCCGCATCGTACTCCGGGCCGGTAAATCGGTGATTGCGGTGGACTGCCGGTGTGTGGGACGGTTCCACCGGGCGGGCCGAGGGGTCGATGAACTCTCGGCACTCCGGACACTTTCGCGCCTTGGACTTGATCGTCGAGCCGCAGTAAGGGCACACCTTGCAATCAGCGCTGGTGTCCTCCCACTCGGGCGGGGGCAGTGGGATGGCCAGGACCTGATCGCACTGAGGACAGCGTGCATTGGTCCCCCCCATGTCGTCCCCGACAGCGATTGCCTGTCCGCACGGACAACTGAATTCTATCATTGCTGAGGGCAGAGCCTATCATAGAATGTCTGGCCGAATTAGCTGAAACCCGACAGC
>CAZANL010000080.1:0-799 GCA_964486115.1 uncultured Planctomycetota bacterium | reverse complement strand
CCCACACAGGTGATCTACATGACCGAGACCCCGGAGAGGTCCGAGCAGGGGATCGAACTCGACCGTGTCGACCAGTTCCCCGAGATAGACGACAGTCCGCAGCCATTCTGGTTGTTGGCGGTTCAGTTCTTCGTCCTGCCGATGATCATCGCGCTGCTCGCGGTGCTCGTTTACATGGGTGCACGTGCTCTGACCAGCACCGAGAAGGGCATCCCCGAGCTGCTGACCGACATCGAGGAGGGCGGACGCAACAAGCGCTGGCAGGCGGCTTTCGATTTGTCCGGCCGGCTCAAGGAGTTGTCGGGCAAGATCGATCCAGCCGACCGCAACAGGATCATCCTGCTGTTCGACAAGCAGATCAGCAAGCCGCCTGCTCCAGGTGGTGTCAACGAGCACGACCGCAAGTTGGCTCGCTACCTGGCACGTTGTCTGGCCTTCCTGGCCGACCCGGCGTCGGCCGAGTCGCTCAAGGTCGCGCTCTCGAAGAAAGACCCCCAGCTGCGGCTGACCTGCATTGTCGCGCTGGGTCACCTGCAGAAGCCGCAGCACATTCCCGCGATCGCCGATGTGCTGCTGGCACCCGACCCCGAAGTCGAGGTGCGCGTCGTGGCGGCATACACGCTGGGCAGCCTGGCGCGTGTGGATGCGCCGAAGCAGATGATCGGACCCGCCTGGGTCGAGCTGGTACGGCGGGCTCGGGATGCGCTGCATCATTCGGTGCAGTCGGACGGGAGCCGGCAGGTCCAGTGGAACGCTGGCGTCGCGCTCGCCGCTACGGGCGACCGGCGGGCCGTTCCGA
>CAZANL010000079.1:3743-12143 GCA_964486115.1 uncultured Planctomycetota bacterium | reverse complement strand
GAGCTTCTCTCGGCGGTCTTGTCCCGGGTGCTGCCTCGATTGACGATGAAGACCGGGTTTGACGCCAACTTGCTGTCACATGACGCCCAGCGTGTGGCTGACTACGTGGCTGACGAAAAGATCCACCGCTGTGCCAGCTTGGCCTGGTTTCAAGCGATGAAGCGGACGATGGCCGAGGTGCATGAGCGGGCCAGCGAGATCACGCTGCCGTTACTCGTGCTACACGGCGGCAGCGACGCCTTGACCTGTCCGGAACGCTCTCGCGCGTTCCATGATGCCGTGAGCAGCGCTGATCGAAGCCACCGCGTACTGGACGGGCTGTATCATGAGCTGCTGCAGGAAGCCGATCGCGAGCAGATCTTCCGGCAGATTATCGAGTGGCAGGCCCAGCGCTAGTCTGCCAGCAGGCGGTCGAGATTGGCGTAAATGCGCTCGATAAAGTCAAAGTCGAGCAGCGTGTGTCCTAGCAGGTAGAGGTTCATCCGCAGCATGGCCAATTCCAGCGCGTTGGCGTCGAGGACCGCAACGAACCGCTCGCGGTCGAGTGTCTGGCCCGTGGCCTGTTCGAGCGCATTGCGGTAGACCTCCGCCAGTTCCAGGTAACGTGACCGTGGCGCGTCGTCACCCAGGCAGAAGATCAGCAGCTCGACCAGGTCGTGTTGAGGGTTTTGATAGCAGGCCAGTTCCCAGTCGTAGAACACCGGTGTGTCGTCCTTGCGCATGCAGAGGTTGCGCGTCGTGCAGTCGTTGTGTGTCAGCGTCTTGTGGTAGCCGTCGATCAGGGCGACCTGGTCGGGCAGTGTTTCGAGAAAGCCCTCCAGTCTCGCTGCAAGTCGTGCCGGGATCATTTCCGGAAAGCGTGCCTGGTTGCCGGAAAGGACATTTTCCAGGAACGCCTGGCCCTCGGTCAGGCGCGCTGACTCCCAGTAGAACATCGGGATCTCGGCTGGTATCTCGTTGCCACGGTCGAAGAAGGCTGCGTGAATTTGCGCCAGTCCGTCGAGTGCGGCGTGGATCTTGGTGTCGGTCCACAGCTCGGGTTGCATCACGGTGTCGAGCAGATCGTGCTCGGAGAGGTCTTCCATCAGGATCGCGTAGATGCCTCGATCAGAGTCCGTCAGTGTGGCGTAGACCTGCGGGCAGTAACGGGTCACTTCGGGAGGGGCATGGCGATAGAGCGCTGGTTCGCGCAGATGACAGTCCTCGAAGCCGAAGATCTCCTGGTGGGTCCTGAACAGGTCGTGCAGTTCATTTTCGCCCGAGAACCGCATCAGGCCGAGAGCGAAGTCGATGATTGCGGTGTCGGGGGACTTGAGCTTGAGCACCGCGTGGCGTTTCTCGTCGTCCAGCTCGATGCGGTAACGGTAGAGGCCGTAGAGTCCCCTTTCGTTGCGGCTCATGATGTACGAGATGATGCCGGCGTGTTCGAGCCGTGCGAGGCGCTCGATCTTACCCAGCTTGTGTGGACTGGAGCGGAAGGCCCGCTTCAGGTGGCGGCGTTCGATCTGCTGCAGGGACGCCCCCTTGTCGGGACGGTTGCGGCCGAGTGTCTCGTGCGCCCGAACGAAGTGGTTGGATGCAATCGCCGAGAGCGTCGACAGGTCCAGCGCCAGGCAGGTCGCCGCGATGATCTCGGCCAGGCGGAACAGCTTCCCCGAGCCGAAGCAGCCCATGATCTCGAGTGCGTCGCGTTGTGTCGGCAGGCTGGTTCCGCCGCCAACGGTGCCGATGACCAGGGAGGGCAGGTGAACGGTGGCCCACAGGCCCCCCTCCTCCTCTCGGAGCTTGAACACTCCGCACGAGGATTCGTGAACCGAGGCGATGTCCTGGCCCGTGGCGGTGAAGATGCCGGCGATCACGTTGGCGAAGTTGATGTTGCAGCCCACCATGCCGATGTGCATCGCGCCCGCCTCGGCCGCGACATAGCCCCGCACCAGTCTTCTGGCGCTGGTTCGCAGCACTCGCTCGAGCACCCGGTCTGGGAGAAAGATCTCGGCCACGACGCTGACGCCCCGGCCACTGATGAAGTTCTGGTAGTTGACCTTCTTGTCGCCCGACATGTGGCCTTCGATGATGTACATGTCGTAGCCGATAGACGGGTCCTTGGAGACTCGATCAGTGATCCACTCACAGGCCGCATGTGTGCAGGCCGAGGTCATGTTCTGGCCGGCGGCGTCGCCGGTGGTGTAGTAGAAGCGCAGATGGAGTGCGTTGCCGAAGACGAATGGCTGGATCTGCTGCAGTACCGCGATGCGTGACATGTTGGCCGTCTTGGCCCGGATCTCCTCGAAGTGGCTCTCGACCCAGCGCTCGAGGTTGAGCGCGCCTTGGAGATCACGGCAGTAGAACACCGGCGCGCGGAGCATCGTGTGGCGAGTTACGTGGACCGAGACACCGCCCGCCTGTGCACAGGCCTTGGCGCCGCGGCTGATCGAGCTGACCAGTGCACCTTCGGTCGTCGCGATAGGCACCGGAATGAACCCCTTGGCGTACGTCCCGCCGATCAGCACCGGGCCGGCGATGCCGATCGGGATCTGTGCCGCACCGACGAAGTTCTCGATGTTGCCGATCAGGCTCTCGGGGTCGAGGTGTGAGTCGCCGATGTACGCGAGCGGTGCGCCGGAGACCTCCCGGGCCCAGTCTAGCCGGGCCTGGGCAGCATCTTCCGAGTAGTGCTCTCGGCCATTGAACTGTGGGATGGCCAGTAAAGCTCGAGCGTCACGCGGCTTGGCTTCACCCTTGGTCCATTCGTGCATGACCTCGGCCAGTCGCTTCATCGCGTCGTCGGTTTCAGTCTGGACGCCGACCATCACGGTGTTGGTCAGGTAATCCTGGCGGACCCAGGTGATCTTCAGGCCCTGTATCAGGTGTTGCTGGTCGGCGCTGCCGATGTACATTCGCGGGATCGATTGTTCTTCTGCCGGGAGCCGGTCTCGGCTGAGCGTGATCGCCACCCCGCCAGGCGAGTAGTCCAGCACCGCCCCGGCATAGGCCTGGCCACCGAGGAAGAACAGTGCGCTGGGCTGTCGGTCGGTATGGAAGTAAGTCCGGGATTTTTCTCGTCGGGCGGTTCTGTCATCCATCTCAACGCACTCGCGGTTTGAATAAGGCCAGCACGGCTGGCGTGAGGAAGGCTTCGGCCACCACGCCACCGAGCATGGTCAGGCCGGTCAGCAGTCCGAAGTAGATCACGCTCTTGACGTTGGCCATCACGAGCACGACGTAGCCCAGAAACAGGATCACTCCCGTGTTGAGCAGCGCGGGTCCCTTCTGGCGCAGGGTCGCGGCCACGGCCGCGTCTGTGTCCCCTTTGCAGGCTCGCATCTGTTCGCGGTAAGCGTAGAAGAAGTGGATCGTGTCGTCGACCGACATCCCGATCGAGATCGGTGCGATCATCACCGTCGCGATGTCCAGCCGGATGCCGATCCAGCCCATCACGCCCAGCGTGATGGCCAGTGGAAAGAGGTTGGGCAGTATCGCGGCCAAGGTCAGCGAGAAGGAGCGGAACAACAGCAGAATCAGCGAGAAGATCACCAGGAAGGCGGTGGCGAACGCCCCGATCTGGCTCTGTGTGACATAGGCCATCATTCGCACGTAGAGGGGCAGGTAGCCGGCTGGGGTCAGCTTCAGGTCTTTTACTCCGGGATTGAGAATCTTCCGCGCGTGTTGCTGGACTTTCTCGATGATCTTTTTCATTCCGCGTGCGCTGGTCATCGGGATGCGACAGGTCAGCCGCGCGATCCGATAGTCGTAGTCGGCGAAGTCGCGGATGTCGTTTTCGGGGCCGGATTCGAACAGGAACAACAGCTGGCTGACCTGGTCCGAGGTGTCGGGGATCGTATGATACTTCTCCTCTCCCCGAAACACCTCGTGCAGTCGCTTGACCACCTGAGGCAGCGCGAGGGTCTTGCTGATCTCGGGCTCGGCTTCGAGCCGCCGCTGAAGCTCGTCGATGCGTCGCAGCCGGTAGGGGTCCTTGAGACCGTCCTTGGCGGGGGTGGTGATGGTGAACTCGAGCGACAGGTAGTTGCCGAAGGTCCGCTCGATCCGATCGCTGTCGGCGCGACAGCGGTTGGATTGCTTGAGCAGCTGGATGCTGTAGGTGTCTGATTCCAGTCGTTCGAGGCCTGCCATGGCGAGGGAGGCCATCAGCAAGCAGGCGGCGATCACCCATCCGGGTCTGCCGATCGTCGTTCGCTCGATCCAGCCGAGGAGGCGGTCGACGCGGGCGTTGTAGCGGCCTCGCACGCCGACCGGGGTGGTCGACCCCCAGTACATGCCGAGTGGGCAGATAACCATCGCCAGCGCCCATGCGATCAAGATGCCGATCGCGGCGTAGAGCCCGAAGTTGCGCAAGATCGCCATTTGCGCGGTCATCAGTGACGCGAAGCCGGCCGCCGTCGTCAGCGAGGTAAACAGGCAGGGGCGCATCAGCTTGGTCATCGCCTCGGCGACGAGCTCCGCCCGGTCCCGTCCTGGCTCCGCGTTGCGCAGGATGTGCTCATATCCTTCGAGGAGATAGACCGAGTCCATCAGGCAGTAGTTGAGTGACAGCGGGATCAGGATCGAGGAGATCATGTTCAGCTGGTTGCCGGACAGCACATAGACGCCGACCACGCCGGTCACGGCACAGCTGATCAGCGCCATCGAGGTCGCCACGCGAGATCGTGTGCGCAGGATCATCAGCAGGAATGGCACGATGATCAAGATCGTCGCGATCGAGAAGACCTGCGTGTCCTGGTAGGACAGCTCGTTGAGCGTGTGGAACACCACCCCCATGCCCGCCATCTCGTAGGGTCTGCCGTCCGTGCCGAGCGTGGCTTTCGCTCGCTTGTCGACTTCGGCGAGGATCTCGGGCCGCTTGACATCCATGTTCTTGGTGTCTTGCGGATAGCACAACAGCAGCGTGCTCTGCTCGTCGCCAGAGACGATGTGATCGGCGAAGATCGGATTGTTTCTGACACGCTGGCGCAGCGCCTCGACGTCCTGCATGTTCTTGGGTGCGCGGGACAGCAGCGGCTCGACGACGATCTCGGTCATGTTGCCGGAGATCTGGATCCCGCCGGTCAGACTGACCACGCGGCGCAGCGATGGCATCGCCTTCAACTCGTCGGTCAGCTGCTGGATCTTCTTCACGTTGTCGAGCGTGTAGATCCCCTCGGGGGCGCTGTAGCCGATGACGACCACCTCGTCGTTGCCGAACAGCGCCCGGAAGCGGTCGTGCGCCTTGAGCGCCGGGTCGTCTTGCAGGAACCACACCCGCAGCGCGTTGTTCGGCTTGAGGTTGGTGGTGTATGGCAGCAGCGCTACGGTGGCGATCAGTAGCAGCATTGCCACCGGCCAGCGGCACCGGATCAGCAGCAGGAAGAAGCGGTGGGACATGAGCCTTGTAAGCTATGCCGGGCTGTGGACCTCGTCCACCAGGAATGCCCGGTAAAAAAGTGCCCGATCTTGGGCGTGGAGCTGTTCGGAGAGTGTCGTCAGAGGCGCTGCGCGGTCCGGAAAGCCCTCGGCGGGTCGTCGAGGGACGATCATGTTCCAGTAAGCCAGCCGGGCGCCCGGGTGAGCGGCGTCCAGCAGCCGTCGATAGAGCTGGCTGCCGGTCTCGGGATCCAGGTACTCGAAGATGTCGGAGAGGTTGTACCCGTCGAAGCCGGGGGCTTGGGCTGCGACCTCGTCGATCCGCCCTTGTCTTAGGGTCAGCCGAGCGAGACCTTCTCGGACCGCCTCGAATCGCTCCACTTCCAGATAGCGAGGGAGAACCGGATCGAACCAGCCGGTCAGCACGTGGGTCAGATATGGGTTGTCGTGTGTCGACAACTCGACCAGTGTATGGCGCACCCGCCCTAGCATGTGGTCGGCCAGCGATAGTTGGGCATAACGAAAGAACTCGGGGTCGCGACCGAGGCGGCCGACCAACAGACGGCTGCAGAACAGTCGGAACAGCAAGCGCCAGCGTCGGTTGTTCCAGTGACGCTCGAAGTAAGCTTCACGCGCATCGCGACTGGCCGACTGCAACATGCCGCTGATTCGCTTACGCGAGTGAATCAGCGGCAGCAGCCTGCGGCGAAAAAGTCGGAGGAATCTCTCGAATTTCCCGGCCTGCAGCACGCCCTGCTCGATCAGCTCGGGGTGGGCTTGCCAGAAGGCCCGTGCCTGATCACTCAGCTCGGATTCCAGGAGCTGATAGGTCTCATTGCGGGCCTCTCCTGGTCTGGCCCCCAGAAAGCCGAGCAGGGCGTCGTGCGAGAGTCCGAGGAATGCCGCTCGTTTGAGCTCCATCACGGCCAGCTGGGCTGGAGAGAGGTCCACGGCGACTACCTCGGCGCCCTCTGCGAGCAGGGCAAAGGCGTTGTCACCGCCAGAGGCGATCGAGAGGATGCGTTTTCCCGGTTCCGGCTCGAGCGCGGTACAGAGGATGTCGGCGTCTTCCCAGACGTTCGAATAGCGGATCAGGTCGAGCGCCACGCGCTGGTCGATATTCTCGGACACGGTCGCTCAGCCTCCCACGCCCCGAGGTTGCGGTCAACAACCGTCCTCGACTCCTGTTCCGGAGCCGTTATCCTGGGCAATCCATGTCCTCCCTGATCTTGACCACCGACACGCTGGACCCGCAACGGGTTGGCGGCAAGGCAGCAAACTTGGCCTTGCTGGTACGCGCAGGACAGCCGGTGCCTCCCTGGTTCGTCGTCTCGACGGCGGCGTTCGAGCAGGCCGTCGACCTGAACACCTCGTTGGGAGATCTGGAGTCGACCGATCGGAAGGGTATCCAGCAGGCCAGCGGCCGGTTGCGTGAGGCAGTGCTGTGCGCGCCGCTGCCCGATGCGGTGGCGCAGGCGGTGCGCGATGCCTATCAGTCCCACTTTCAGCCCGGAGAGTACGTCGCCGTGCGCTCGTCGGGTGTTGGCGAAGACTCGGCGGGTGCCTCCTTTGCCGGGCAGTTCGATTCCTTGCTGCACGTGGCCGATGCCGAAGGTGTGCTGGCTGCGTTGAAGACCTGCTGGGCCTCCGCATTCAGCGAGCGGATCTTGACTTACCGGTTGGCGCGAGGGCTGGCCGATCAGCCGGTCTCGATTGCGGTGATCATCCAGCGGATGGTCGACGCCGAGCGCTCAGGGGTGTTGTTCACCGCTCACCCGACGACCGGTAGCACGCAGGAGATGGTGATCTCGGCGGTCTGGGGGCTCGGCGAGGGATTGGTCTCGGGACGCCTGGCCGCTGATAGCTATGTTGTCAGCCGTGTCGGTGGCGAGATCGTGGAGCAGGAGATCGCCGAGAAGCGGCAGCGTGTCGTGCAGCAGGCGGGTGGGGGAACACAGTTCGAAGACCTTCCCGAGCCGCTGCGCGAGCGCGCAGTGCTCGACCCTACCCTATGTGCTCGGCTGGCCGAGATGGGGGCCCAGGTCGAAGCGGCCTGCGACGGGGCACCGCAGGACATCGAGTGGAGCCTGGCCAACGGCACGCTGCAGGTGCTTCAGACCCGACCGATCACCACGCTGGATCGTGCGGCGGCGGGCAAGCTGCAAATCTGGGACAACAGCAACATCATCGAGTCCTACTCCGGCGTCACGACGCCGCTGACCTTCAGCTTCGCGCGCAATGCCTACCGGGAGGTGTACCGCCAGTTTCTGTTGTTGCTCGGCGTGCCCCAGCAGGCGATCGACGCCGACGACCGGACGCTGGCCCACATGCTCGGCCTGATCCGAGGCCGTATCTACTACAACCTGAACAACTGGTACCGCCTGGTCTCCTATCTGCCTGGCTTCGAGCTGAACCGTCAGTTCATGGAGCAGATGATGGGTGTGCGCGAGAGCGCGACGCTGGTCGGAGCCGACCTGGCATACGACACCCAGGCGGTTGGTTTCCGGGCCAAGCTGCGCGCTTATGGGCGCCTGCTGCGGGTCGGTACGAAGCTCTGTTGGCACTTCTACCGGCTAGACCGTTCGGCGCCGGAGTTCATGCGGCACTTCGAGTCGGTCTATGCCCCCCGGGGCCACAAGGATCTCTCGGGGCTGGACTGCGACGCCCTGGCCACGTTGTTCGTCGAGGTCGAGAACCAGCTGCTGCGCCGCTGGCAAGCGCCGATCGTCAACGACTTCTCGGCAATGATCTTCTTCGGCTTGCTGCGCTTGCTCAGTGGGCGCTGGATCGGGGCTGCCAAGCCGACGCTGTCCAACGAGCTGCTCTGTGGCGAGGGCGACATCGATAGTACAGAGCCGACGATGCACCTGCTTCAGATGGCTCAGCTGGTACGGGCCAATCCGCAGCTGCAGGAACTCTTCGAGAAGACCCCGGCGCAACAGCTACACGAGGCTCTCCAGGCCCGCCAGCAGGAGTACCCCGAGCTGTGGAGTTCGGTCGTCCGATACCTCGAGCTGTATGGCGACCGCTGCATGATGG
>CAZANL010000079.1:0-3707 GCA_964486115.1 uncultured Planctomycetota bacterium | reverse complement strand
TACTCGATGATCACCAACTACGCCGCGCAGAACCTCCAAGCCGATGCCCTGCACGAGCGGGAGCAGTCTCTGCGCGACGCAGCGGAGGCGACTGTTCGCGCTCGATTGCGCTGGCGGCCGATGCGCCGCTGGCTGTTTGGGATCGTTCTGCGAAGGGCGCGGGCCAGCGTGAGAAATCGGGAGAACATGCGCTTTGCGCGGACCAAGATCTTCGGTCTGGCCCGCCGCATCTTCCGCGCGCTCGGGCAGCACTATGCCGAGCAGGGATTGCTCGATGCTCCCGAGGATGTTTTCTACCTCGAGGTGCCGGAGATCTTTGGTGCGCTGGACGGTTCGCTGACCGGTGACGAGCTGGGTCGGCTGGCCCGGCTGCGTCGCGAGCGGTTCGAGACCTATCGAGCAGAGCCGGCGCCGCCGGATCGCTTTGCCACACGAGGCCTGGTTTATCTGTCGGCATTCGAAGAGCTGGGTGTCCCCGAGCAGGACGACCCCGATCGACTGAAAGGCATCGGGGTCTGTCCCGGGGTGGTGACCGGGCCCTGTCGGGTGATCACGTCTCCCGAGGACGAGATGGTGCTCGGGGGTGAGATCCTGGTCGCGCAGCATACCGATCCAGGGTGGGTCCCGCTGTTTCTCTCGGCTAGCGGTTTGCTGGTAGAGCGAGGAAGCCTGCTGTCCCATTCGGCGATCGTGGCTCGTGAGCTGGGGCTGCCGGCGATCATCGCAATCCCCAGGGTGACTGAACGAATCGCGGACCGGCAGACGGTGACGATGAACGGGGAGACCGGGATGGTGAATCTGTCGTGACGGCGAGGGTCGAGCACAACGTGATGTCGCTGATGGGCGGCCATATGACCACGCGTCCGGAGCGTATGGCATTGGCTGAGGCAGCGCCCGGGGCGCTGGACCGCTGGGGCAATCACGCCGACCCGATCGAGTTGCGGACGATCAGCTGGGGCGAGCTCGATCGCCGCGTCCAGCTCGCCGCAGGCGGCTTGCAGGAGGCCGGGCTCGGCCATGGCGACCGCGCGGTCGTCTTCGTGCCGATTTCGATTGAACTCTATGTCGCGATGCTCGCGCTCTTTCGGCTGGGCGCCGTCGTCGTGTTCCTGGACTCCTTCGCCCGACAGCACCAGCTGGGGATGTGTGCCGACCTGGTCGAGCCGAAGGCCTTCATCGGCAACGTGATGGCGCAGAGATTCCGGCCAATGCTCGGGCCGGTACGAAAGCTGCCGATCCAGGTCGTCACCGGGTCCGACCCGATCAACGGGTCGGTTCCGCTAAAGGAGCTGGAAGCGATGGGGCAGGTGGCTACGATCGCCGCGGTCGAGGCCGAGCACACGGCGCTGGTGACCTTTACCACGGGCTCGTCTGGCGTGCCCAAGGGGGCCAATCGGACCCACGCCTTTCTGCATGCTCAGCACCTGGCGCTCGACGGACACATTCCGTACCGGCCCGACGACGTGGATATACCGGCCTTCCCGATATTCATGCTCAACAACCTGGCCGCCGGCATCTCGACGGTCATTCCCGCGATCGACCTGGCCGAGCCTGCCGAGAGCGATCCGGCTCGGCTCGTTGCCCAGATACAGCAGAACCAGGTCACATGCTCCACGCTCTCACCCGCAATGCTCGGCCGGCTGTCGCGTTACTGCATCGATCAGGGAATTCAGCTCTCGGGGATTCACCGACTGATCACCGGCGGCGCGCCGATTGGTGAGCAGATGGTGCGCGAGTGGAAGCAGGTCGCGCCTCAGAGCGAGATGGCGATCCTCTACGGCTCGACCGAGGTGGAGCCGATCGCCGACATCCGCGGACAGGAGATGCTCGATATCCTGGCCAATACGGACAGCGGTCAGGGGGTCTGCGTGGGCCAGGTGGTCGACTCCTTGTCCCATCGGCTGGTCCGGCTGACACGCGGCGCAATCGAGTTTGGTGAGGCGGGCTGGGCCGACTGGGATGTGCCGCTTGGAGAGCCGGGCGAGCTGCTGGTTGCCGGAGAACACGCCTGTCCGAAGTACTATCGCAACGAGGAGGCGACCCGAGTCAACAAGATCCCCGACGGGGACCGGGTCTGGCACCGCACGGGTGACGTCGGCTATTTCGATAGTGAAAACCGCCTGTGGCTGGTCGGTCGCGTGCACAACGCGATCCTCAGAGGCCGGGACTATTATTTTCCCGTCGAAGCCGAGATGACGCTCAAGCAGCTGCCGTTCGTCAAGCATCCGGCATTCCTGGGCATTCCCGATGAGGCCCTCGGCGAGCGCACGGTCGCTGCCTTCGTTCCTGAGGCCCCCGCTGAGAACCCATCCGAGGCGCAGGCCCGAGTGGAGGCCATCCGCAGCGCTCTGGAGGAGCGCTCGTTCATCGTCGACGACGTGCAGGTCTGCGAGTTCATCCCGATGGACCCCCGTCATCATAGCAAGGTCGACTACGACAAGCTTCGCGGCCAGCTGCTCGCAGGGGATAACCGCTGGGGGATCTACCTGGCCGAGCGCTTTCCGCTGACCAGTTACGGGCCAATGATCGTTTGCTTCACCTTGTCGAGCGCCTTCATCGGCCAGGCTGCGCTCGGTTCCGGCTCGGTCTGGATCGGCCTGCGGACCGTGTGCGCGGCGCTGCTGTTGCTGCTGATCTTTTTTCACTTCAGGGTCTTCGACGAGTGCAAGGATGACGCCGAGGACGCGAGGCTTCGCCCCGAGCGACCGATCGCGCGTGGGGTGATCACACTGGCCGAGGTCAAACGTGCCGGGGCGATGGCGATTGCCGGTGAGATTCTGATTGCCGCTCTGCTCGGGCCGCAGGCGGCTGTCGCCTACGCCCTGCTGCTGTTGTTCTCCCTGCTGATGCTCAAAGAGTTCTTCGTCGGGCCGCTGCTGCGTCCACACCTGTTCAGCTACGCGGTTCCGCACACGCTCTCGGCGTCTGTGATCGCGCTGCTGGTCTACTCCGTCGTCTGCGTTCGTTATCCATGGGACGCCCCGCCGGTTGTCTGGCTCTACGCGCTCTCTTGCTGGCCGCTGTTCACGCTGTTCGAGGTGGCGCGCAAGAGCCATGCCCCCGACGGGGAGCGGCCCGGTGTGCCCAGCTACTCTTCGCAGTGGGGGCCCGGGGGTGCCGCGCTGGCCTGTCTCGTCCTGACCGTGGTGTCGGTCGTACCGGTCCTCGTCGGCGTCGAATCCCTCGGGCTGCAACGGTCCGTGGGCGTGGCCTATTGTGCCGCCTTCGCGCTGTTGTGCGTGGCTGGCTCCGCATACGCCGCCAGCCCGACCCGTCGCACTGCTGGGGTGTTTGCCGGGCTTTGCTCACTGATGCTGATGGCGCACGGGATGATTCCGGCCGTTCTTGTCGCAGTCGATCGCGGCTTGGTCTGGGGTGCTCCCTAGATGCGGATCGTCTTGATGGCTCAGGAGGAGCCGCTCTACATGGGCCCGTTCATCATCCGGCTGATCGAGCGACTCGGCGACCAGGTCGTCGGCGTGGCGGTGGGCCGCCTGCGAGGAGCCGGCGCGACGCCCAGCGGACTGGGCCAGCGCTGGCGGCGTCTTCGGTTGATGTGGCTGCTGTTCGAGACTCGGGGCCTGCTCCACGCGATCTGGGTGCGTCTGACCTGGCGTCTGGCCAGGCTGTTGCCACTGCGCGACGGCCGCTCGATCGACCGGGCCGCTGCTCGCAAAGGGATCCCGGTGCTGAGCTTCGACGGCCCC
>CAZANL010000078.1:4359-12168 GCA_964486115.1 uncultured Planctomycetota bacterium | reverse complement strand
CGAGGTGATGGGAATTGCGCCGAGGTTCGGTAACGCCTACGCCAAGGCGATGCTCGGCGACGATTGGGAACTACCCAGCGAGGGGACGGTCTTCATCTCGGTCAACGACAACGACAAGCTCAGCGCGATCCCGATCGCTCGCGACTTCCAGGAGCTCGGCTTCCACATCACGGCCAGC
The DNA here is from genome assembly GCA_964486115.1 of uncultured Planctomycetota bacterium. GTDB lineage: Bacteria > Planctomycetota > JACQVV01 > JACQVV01 > CAZANL01 > CAZANL01. The sequence goes on along the minus strand of CAZANL010000078.1, from coordinate 11,990 downwards.
CACGGCACGGCCAAGACACTGCGGCAAAACGGCATCCCGGCAGACACGCTGTTCAAGGTCAACGAGGGGCGGCCCAACGTCGTCGACGCGATCAAGAACCGCCAGGTGCATGTGATCGTCAACACCCCGCTGGGCAAGGACTCGCGTTACGACGAGTATGCCATCGGACAGACCGCGCTGCTCTACAAGGTCCTCCATATCACCACGCTGTCCGGCGCCCAGGCAGCGGTTCGCGGGATTCGCAATCTTCGCAGTGAGCCATTGAAAGTGTGCTCACTCCAGGAGTATCATTCCAGCTGATGCGAGCACCAACGATCATCATCTTGTGCCTGCTGGCTGTCTTCCCCGGCTGCGAGAAGCGTAAAAGCAAAGCGCAACTTGAGGCCGAACGCCAGAGGCAGAAAGAGCAGCGCGAGCTGGCGGAGGCGGACAGCAAGCAAGGGCTGGTCGAGACCGCCACCGCCAGTCCCGACCAGCTGAAGATCATCGACCTGGTCCAGGGCACCGGCGAATCTCCCAAGAATGGCTGGAACTGCGTTGTTCACTATACCGGCAGCCTGCTCTCGGACGGGAGCGTCTTCGACAGCTCGAAGCGGCCAGGCAAAGGGCCGTTCAGCTTCCGCCTTGGAGCGAGAGAGGTGATCAAGGGCTGGGACATCGGTGTGGCGACGATGAAGGTCGGAGGTAAGCGCAAGCTGACCATCCCGCCCCACCTGGCATACGGCGCACAGGGCAGACCCGGGATACCGCCCAACAGCACGCTGGTGTTCATCGTCGAGCTGCTGGCGACCACGCCCCCGCGCTGAGTGGGCCTCCGCCAGCCTCAAACCCTCGCCCAGAGCCTATCCCGAGACTCGCACACGGCTTGCCGCAAGCGCCGAGCGACCCATCCGTTGCGTAACCAGAGCCAGCCGCTTTTTCGCCGTGTCCACGGCTCGGCCCATTAGTTGAGCGTGATATCCGGCGGGATCATCGCGTAGAGCGCGTAGACCCCGCCCATATCCCTGAGCAACCCGGCCCAGAGCAGGTCTGGTTCCGTGTCGAACACCGCCCGTGCAGAAGCAGGGCACAGGACCCAGGCATCCTGCTGCATCTCTGCTTCCAGCTGGCCAGTCGCCCACCCAGCACAGCCCAGATAACCCCGGAAGACCGGGCTCTTCGGCGCATCACCCTGCCTCTCGGACGCCGCGTGGATATCTCCGCTGAAGTGAATCCCATCGCAGACGACCCGCGAGTCGGCAACCCCCGGACCTAGCCGATGTAGCACGAACAGCCGACGACCTTCGACCGGGCCCCCATGGAACAGCTGTCCCTCGATATCCAACGCAGGCTCGTCGAAGGCCTCGCGGTAGGAGATCTGCGTCGGCCGGTTGATCACCAGGCCCAGAGTCCCCTGCTCGTCATGGCTGACCAACAGCACGACGCTGCGGCTGAAGTTGGGGTCGGACAGACTGGGCTTGGCGATCAGCAAGACGCCTGATTTGAGCGAAATATCCACGGCTGAACAGAACACTACACGATCTCGCCTCTGTTGCCAACATCAGGCCGCAGCTGCCGGCAGGTGGATTCCGAGTGCACGAGACGGAACGACCCAACCGAACAGCATTCGAACCCGTCCTTAATTCCTGGCGTGTCACTGGCGGGATCTCTGACTGGCTTTCACCTTGGCCGCCTTTTGCCGAGCGCTGGAGTAGAACCCGGCCGCGGAGGCATCCTCACTCGGCACATTGGACTGGGGCGGGACGAGCACCTGCCGGTTCATCGCCCTGATCTGGGACAGCGGCAGATTGATCTTCTCCGGCCCCATCTCCAAACGCAAAGCGAGCTGCTCCTGCTGCAGCTCGCCGATGAAGACCGTCCCGTTCTCGAGCTGGATCCGCCACTTCTTCTTTTCGGCGTCCAGCGGTTTGAGCCGCCGGATCTCGGAGAGCACCGGACTGAAGCTGCCCATCTCGTTGCCAAACTTCATCTTGGTCTTGGTCACGTCGACGAAGAAATCGTCCCCTCGCTGAGTCTGAATGCGGAAAACGGCCTGCTGCGGCCAGACCGCGGGACGAGGGAATTTGAGCCGCTGGACCTTGCCGATCGGCACCTGAATCCCCACCTGCTTGCCGCCCATTGGAATCCTCACCTCGACCGAGGGCTCCTCCCAGCGGCCGACGAACTCGCTGCCATTACGCAGCCAGAGCCGGATCATCCCATCCGACTGCTTGATGTTGTCCCCCTCGACCATCACCACCTCGCCGGCGTGGGCCGTGTCGATGTCGAAGGTTCCGACCGAGGTCTTGAGCGAAATGTGACGAGTGGCCAGGCGTCCGACGAGGACCTGACCGTCGGTCATCTGGACCCTGACCTGGGGACCCTCGGTCTGGCAACCGGTGAGAGCCGCGGACAGGGCGAGAAACAAAGCGATCTGTCGGATCATCATCGCCTCCTGGGCGTTATCGAGTCGGTACCGTGTAAATGGGGTCTGCCATCGTATGGCTTGGATGGACGATTCCTCCGAATATTCGAATAATCTCAGCCCAAATAGCACCGGATCCGCAACGGCCTGAGGTGCACCAGCGCCCAATACTGATTCTATCTGGCGGGGTCATCTCATTCGGCGGAGGGTTCCCTCCACGGTCCCTCGGCTCCAGGGCCTGCCGGAGCGGGTGGGCCGCCGCTCGAGATCGGTCTGGGCCCCTTTGCTGCGGGCCGCACTCCTTGTGATCACCGGCTATCCCGCGATCGTACGCTGGCACAGACGCTGTGATCCGCCCGAAGAACAGATGTCTCTGGACCGAACGCTGGAAACTGGTATACATCCCGGGTCGCGACGGGCCGACATATCGACTCTGTGACCGAAAGTGGGCCCGCAGAACCTCATCGACCTCTCAGGCGAGGGACTGCTTGATTACGCAAAGCTGAAGCAGATCCTGCAAGACTGGGTCCAACGAGGAAAGGAGACACGGTGGAAGAAGCCGTGATGCGGCAGGAACCGATATCGGCCAGAGAGCAGCGCGCCAGCGCCCAGATGCCACAGATCCCAGTCGGCTGGGTCTACCTCGTTTTCTGGATATCCGGCTTCTCGGCACTGCTCTACCAGATGATCTGGCAGCGCAAGCTGTTCACGATCTACGGAACCAACATCGAGTCGATCACGATCGTGGTGACCGCTTTCATGATCGGGCTCGGGCTCGGAAGTCTGGCCGGCGGGGAGTTCTCCAAGAACCAGCGCCGCTCGATCCTGCTCTGGTTCTCCGGCATCGAGCTGGGTATTGGACTCTACGGCTTCTTCTCACTGAGCTTATTCTCCTGGGCCGGTGCGACGACCGGTTCGCTGACGACGCTGCAGACCGGACTGGTCGCCTTCGCGCTGGTGCTCGTGCCCACTTTGTTGATGGGCGCGACCCTGCCCTTGCTGGTGGCCTACTTCGTTCGCCGAACCGGCAGCGTGGGCAAGTCGGTCGCGATGCTCTATTTCGTCAACACCCTGGGCGCTGCCGCTGGCTCGTTCGCCGCGGCGCTCTACGTACTGGGCAGCTTCGGGATGATCGGATCGGTCCAGCTCGCCGCTGCACTCAACATGCTGGTCGCGGCGATCATCTTCGCGCTCTGGCTCACCTCCGGGAGGGCTCGATGAGGCTCGGCTTCGCGCTCCTGCTCTCCGCCCTGTGCGGCTTCATCGCCCTCTCGTACGAGATCGTCTGGGTCCGTGTTTACAGCTTCGTCTCGCAAGGCATAGCGGGTGCGTTCGGTGAGTTGCTGGGGGCCTATCTGCTCGGGCTGTCCCTCGGATCGCTCGGTAGCATCCTGTTCCAGGACTCGGAGAAGGAGTACCGCGCCGAGCGCCTGACCGCCCTCTCGAACTTCGTGCTGCTAGCCAACGCACTCGGCTTTCTGTTGATCCCGCTCGTGGCCTGGCTGGTCACCAAGGTCGACCACGGCTGGTCTCTGGGCTTGTTCGCGCTGGTCTCGATGCTGCTCGGCGCGACCTTTCCGCTGATCTGCCACTTCGGCATCGCCCCGGACGAACAGGCCGGCGCAGCGCTGTCCTACGTCTACCTGGCCAACATCGCCGGCTCGGCCGCCGGCAGCCTGCTGACCGGCTTCGTGCTGATGGACCTGCTGTCGATCCAGAGTCTCTCGGTGCTGCTGGCCCTGCTCGGCCTGGTGCTGGGTGCCGCCCTGCTGATCCCCGCCGGGCTGCGCGGGCGCCCGCTGGCGACCCGTCTGGGCCTGGCCGCCGCAGCCGCGGTGCTGGTCCTGGCCACCAGCCCCCGTCTGTTCGACCGGATCTACGAACCGCTACAGCTCAAGCAAGAGTACGCCACGGGCGACGGGCGTCTCCCGTTCAAAGATGTGATCGAGACCAAGAGCGGGGTGATCACCGTCGACGCGAGGGGGGCGGTCTACGGCGGCGGCGTCTACGACGGCTACCTCCACGTCGACATCAAGAAGGGATTCTGGCTGACCCGACCCTATGCCCTACCAGCGCTCCACCCCTCCCCCAGGCGAGTTCTGATGATCGGACTCTCCTGTGGAGCCTGGGCCAACATCGTCATCAGCAATCCGGTCGTCGAACAGATGACCGTGGTCGAGATCAGCCGTGGCTACCTACAGCTGATAGACCGGTACGAGGAGGTCCGCGGACTGCGAGACCAGCAGAAACAAGGACGGCTAAAGATCGTCATCGATGACGGCCGGCGGTGGCTGGCCCGCAGCGACCAGAAGTACGACGCGATCATCGCCAACACGACCCAACACTGGCGAGCCTACTCCAGCAACCTGCTGTCCCGCGAGTTCCTCGAGTTGATCAAGCGGCGCCTGGCGCCCGGCGGGATCTACATGTACAACGCCACGGGATCCGACGACGTTGAGAAAACCGCCGTCGAGGTCTTCCCCCACTCGATGATGATCTTCAACAACGTCGTCGTCAGCAACGACCCGCTCAACTTCGACAAGCAGCGCTGGCGCAAGGCCCTGCTCGACTACAAGATCGACGGCAAGCGGATCTTCGACCTCTCACGCCAGGCCGACAAGACGGTTTTCACCCACCTGATGGACATCGCCGATTCGATGGACAAGCCGGAGGCGGATCGTAGAGAGCTGGCCCGTGTTCGCGGACGCGAATACAGTGCCAGCACGCGGCTGGTCTCCCGCCAAGAGATGATCCAGCGCAGCCAGCACGCCAGAGTGGTCACCGACGACAACATGGCCACCGAGTGGTACCTCCGACGGTGACCCGCTTCCCGGCGCTGCTGATCACTCAGTGCCTGCAGAACGACGTCGTCAGCCGCTCGACCGCGGCGACACGATGCCCCACGGGCCGCACATCGGTCATGTCCTTTCCCCGCGCCTGAGATGACCCGACCCGCCTACGGGCCACTCTAGAAGTGGGCGACCCGGCCGGTGAGGCTACCCGGCCGGACCCTCGGCTGTGTCGGCCTCCGGCTCGGGCTTGGACTGTCTGGGTAACCCGAGCACCTGCTCCACGTCCTCGGCAAAGAGCGTCAAGCGCCCCAGGCACCGACTGTACAGCGGCCAGAGTCGATGGAATGCGACCTCGGCCGCGCCGCAGAGTTGCCCCGGGTCCTGCTCGTTCAGCTCCTGCTCCTCGAACAGGTAGCGCGCCAGGGAGATCTCGCCGTCGGCATGTTCGAGCGGGTAGGGATGGTCTTGCAGCCCACCGCGTAGAGACTGGATCAGGTCGTACATCCGCTTCATCTGCCCCAGGATCTGCTGGATCAGCGGTTCGTGGCTCTCGTTGCCCGGGAGCTGTTCGATCAACAAGGACAGGGTGGAATGCAAATCCCGCAGCTCCTCCATGTCGTCGCTCGTGGAACCGATCCGACAGGCGGTGCTGAGCAGCTTCGGCAACTCGACCAGTCGCTGGGCCGCGTCCTCGATCTGGGCCGTGGTCTCAGGCAGGTGGTACAGCGAGAGCGCCGAGCAGAGCCGCCGGCTGGCGGCCTGCTCATATCCACTCAGGTCACTCTCCAGGGCTTCCTGCGACTGATGCAGACCCGACCGCAGCTTGATCGCAGCGGTGTCGGTCCCGCGAGAGAGTCCGACCTGCTTGACGATGTCAGAGTTCAGCTTGAACCCGGCGTCGATCATTCCCCGCGCCTGGAGCGCTGCCAGCCGCTGACCATCCAGCTCGTCGAATCTCTCGACGGCCTCTCGGTAAGCTTCCTCGCCGTTCTCCATTCGACGACGTGCATCGATCACGACCTGCTTCAGCTCAGCTCCGTCCTCGGGTCGGCAGACCCAGCTGGGGTTCAGCGGCAGCGGGCGCCAGGGATGCAACAATCCCTGAAAGTAACGCGCGGTCGCGTCGTGCTCCTGCTCCATCTCCCGCTGCCGACGGACGATCTCCTCCACCGGAACCAGCCGATCCGGCGTGAACTGGGAGCCCAGCGCCTCCCGGTAGAACTCGGAAGAAAGGGCCCGGCACAAGGCCGGATAGTCCTGGAAGACCTCCCGAGCATGCCCCTCGATCGTGAACAGCCCATCCGCGTTCTCCCGCCGCGCACTGGCCACCCGATCCTTGTCTGCGGGATGAGTCGCAAACCACCCGGTGTCCGCTTCAAGTGACTCACGATGAACCTTCTCCCAGATCTCGGCCGGGATCTGCTCGACATTCGCCTCGATCAGCCCCGGCAAGCTCTCCGCCAGACGTCCCTCGGACCAGGCCGCATCCAGATCCGAGAATGCGCCGTGATTGGCGAGGTTCAGCTGGATCAGCCGGGTCGCGGTCCCCGCGAAGCACGCGCTGCCGGCGAGTCGGGCCTCGTAGCGATCGGCGTCGAACTCCATCTGGCGCAGCATGAAGCAGCTGAGTACGTGCCCGGCATACATCAGTGCGGTCAGGATCCAGCGTGTGAGCCAGACCAGCAGCCGGGCACCCCAAAAGACAATGCCGATCCGAATGTCGACCTCGCGGGACCAGGTGACCAGAGCCTCGTCCCAGGAGTCCCGCTCGTAGACGACCCGGGAGAACCAGTGGTTGACTCGGCGAATGACATAGGTCACCCGCATCCCCGCCCCCTGGGCGAAGTGACCGAATTCATGAGCCAGCACCCCCGCTAGCTGACGCAGGGTGAAACCCTCGACCAACGGCAAGCCGACCGTCAAGGTCAGGTCCTGTCCGAACATCGAGAGCGCGCCGCGGCGAAAACTCGCAGAGGCGTTGACCTGCATGTCGACACGTATCTGACGCGGCCGGGGCGCCCCCACCGCCTGACAGACCCGTTCGACAAACGCGAAGAGCACCGGCTGCTCTTTTTTGGTCACCAAGCGGGGTTCCTGCACCTTGGGCGGGCGCGCGAACAGGGGCTTGATCATGAACAGCACCAGCACCCCGCCAATGATCAGCGGAGCAATGTAGGCAAACAGCGGGCCGCTACCTCCCTCCCCGAGAATATACAGATTATGAACCGCATGATAGTAGACGCAGTAACCGCAGAACCCGACGAGCGCCAGGTAGGTCAGCGGCAAGGCGACCATGGCCAGTGCGACCAGACCCAGGCCGAGACGGTAGAGCGGTGAGAGGGGAATTGGGTCGATCACCCCCTGGAAGGCGACGAGGATCTCAGTCGGCCTATCGGGCTGCTTGGCGACCATGCCTGACTATACACCAACTTGTC
>CAZANL010000078.1:0-4349 GCA_964486115.1 uncultured Planctomycetota bacterium | reverse complement strand
ACCACCCACCCACACCCAATGAACTCTTGACGCAGCGCGTCAACCCCCTATCATGCGCGCATGAAGTTGCTCCAGCCCCTGGGCCTGATCGTGCTGATCGGTCTGCTCGGCGCCTGCGTGGAGGAGATCCCCCCACCGCCACCCAAGTTCGATCCCGGCCCCAAGCTAGCCTGGAAGCACACCGCGTCGAAGATCACGGCGAAGCTGGGCTCTCCCAACCATCGCGGCCAGGACGTGGTGGTCAATACCGATCTGGCCATGGTGCTGATCGGCAAGTTCGCCTACTCTCCGCTGTTGGTCGACAAGGACATCAAGGACGAACGAGTCGACGTCTGGATGCAGTATGATCCGCACAAGGCCTGGACCAAACTGGGCAGCGACCACACCAGCCACGACGGTGAGCATGGCACGACCCACGGGTTCGAGGACGACGGAGGGCGCATCTTCTACACACTCAAGCCGGATCAGCGTCCCGACCCCGGTCGCTATCCAGTGAGAATGGTCTGTCGCGGTGACCTGGCGCGGGCCGAATTCGACCTGCACGTGGTGACCAAGGGAACCAAGGCGGTCCTGTTCGACATCGACGGGACGTTGTCCATCGGCGATGGCGAGTTGCTCCACGAACTGATCGACGACATGATCGGCGGATCGTACTCCGGCAAGGCTTACGCCGACGCGGCCAAGGTGGCCAGCGCATACCATGACAAGGGCTATCTGATCGTCTACCTGACCGGGCGGCCCGAGGTCTTACACCGGATGACTCGCGAGTGGCTGACCGAGAACGGATTCCCCGACGGGATCCGCCACCTGACGGACAGCAAGAGCCAATCACTGCCGACCGACAGTGGTGTGATGGCCTACAAGCGAGACTACATCAAGTACCTGACCGACTCCGTCGGCATCGACATCGCGTATGCCTACGGCAACGCCTCGACCGACATCAAGGCCTACGAAGAGGCCGGCCTGTCCAAGGCGACCACCTTCGTCATTGGCAAGCATGCCGGCGCCAAGGGAACGGTCGCGCTGACCAGTTACACGGCACATCTGCCGTTCGTGGCCAAGGTACCGGACACCAAGTAGTCCTCTGACTGGTGGCCCAGTCGGGCCATCCTCGGTTGTCTTGTCGGGGGAACATACCGCCTCAGTCAGGGAGACGTGTGTCTAGCGCCTCCGCCAATCCCCGACAGACGACGTCACTCCTTTTTTACCTGCGTGTACTGCAGGTACTCCCACGCCTGAATCAGTGCTCGTGTTCGTTTGAGCAGCACCGGGTCGACGGTGCTCGAAGAAATGAGCTGTTGCAGATTTCGCGCTTCGTCAAACGCCAAATCCTGCTTGAAGTCGTACCACAGCCGTCCCTTTTCCAGAGAGAACAGGCCGATCCTCGACGGATTCTCGATCCACCCCAGATAATGCAGAATGTGACGTCCCGGCACGGTGATGAGCCTGGGCTTATCGGCCTGCTTGCTGGTCAGCATGCGGGCGATCATCTTCCGCACGTCGCAATGGGAGAACACGTCTTCGACGTTGATCGGGCTGTTGTAGATCACCGCGGCACATCGGGTCATCACCTCGTTGATCGCGGTCCCATGTCCCAGCAGCAGGTTGTCATCAAACAGAGATTCTCCGTGGTCACTGATGAAGAACAGCAGGGTGTTGCCCAAGACGCCTTTCGCCTCCAAGGCCTCGATGATCCGGCCGACGGCTTTGTCGACGTGGTACACCTGATTCAAATAGATACGGGTCAGCTCTTCCTTGTTGTCTCGGTTGATTCGCGCCCGCGAGATGGGACCGTCTGCCAGGACAAATGGATTGGTCTGGTTGTAGGGAAAATGGGGATCCATCAGGTGGACGTACAGGAAGAAAGGCTGCTTGCGGTCATAATCCCCAATGAACGCAGCGATGTGCCGCGCCAGGCGGGAAGCGGGGATCGACTCGTGCCATTTGCCCAGCTCTTTGTCGTACCTCGGATCGAAGATCAGGTCCCCTCGAGTCAGTCCATTTTCTTCTTCGAACCCCTCCTGCTTGATGTCGTACCCACTGAATGTGCCGACAAAGTAGTCGTTGGACTTGAAGTCGTCGACCAGGGTGGTCTTGGGCTCGAAGAACCCACCCCAGAAGAGCTGGGTGATACTGGAGCTGGTGAATCCCTTGGAGGCGTAAACATGTTGTGGTGCGATCGCACCGCGCTGATCAATCAGTGAACGCAGGTGGGGCATCACCCGCTTACCACCCATCACCTTCGTCAAGGCGTCGAATCGGACGCTCTCTAGAGTGATGTAGATCACGTTCATGCGGTTGGTGAATTTCCCAGAGGGGGGCTCGCCGAATCGATCGATCTTCTCTCGCATCATCGCCGAAACGACACCGATCTTCAGATCGCCCATCAACAGGTCCTGATCGAGGCCGTCGTCTGGAACGTCCACCGCATAGGGGTGAAACTTACCGTCGAAGGGCTCGGTATCGGCCGGACTGTCGAACTGGCTATACCCATCTCTATCGAAGTCGGTCAAGGAGCTGACCAGCAGCTGGAACGGCAGTCCCAGCAGCGTGTCTTCGGCGAGCAGCTCCCTCGTGGTGGGCCAGGTGTGTGCGAAGACGGTAAAAAAAAGCAGCGAGCAGACAAAGGCTGTTGCGACAATCGCCTGGGTGGCGCGCACACTCAGACGATCAAACAACCCCCATGAGAGTGCTTCATTGCGCAGTAGACGAAGCAGGCCATAGCAGGCCAGCCCGCAAGCGACACAGGTTGCCAGTCCGTAGAGGATGTCCTCGCCGAACCAACTCCAGGTGTTCTTGGCCAGCAGCTTCCAGCTAGCGACCCCCGCGGCGAAGTCCATCACATTGAATGCAGTGCCGAGCATCTCATGCCCTTTCTGGCGCACGAAAAAGTCGACCGTGAGCAGCATGCACCAGGAGATACTCGCGCACATCAGCGCACGGGAGGAATGGCTATCACGCCATTTGGCGATTCTCAACCAGGCGAACAGCCACGCCCCACACAAAGCAATCGACAGCGTGAGCAGGGTCAACAGCAGGCCGAGGCGTTCACTCCAGGTGACATACTTGATGAAGGTCAGCCATCCGGTTCCTCCGCCGAAGATGGCTTTTCGCATATGAAGCGCCACCAGGTGGAGCCCCACCGTGACGATGCTGAGAAAGACCAGATGACGGGCGGCCCATTTGTGCAGCGGAAGCGCACGGACTTCTTGCGTCCCGCTAACGTCTTGCGCCTTGGAGGAGGGTGCCGTCATTCCAGATATCCCACATGCATTTTGAATTGTGGTTTGTCGGGATATACCCCGAGGCTCGTTCTCAACACGATATGAGGACCAGGTTCAAGAAGATCATTCAAATAGCAGAGGGCTCGCAGAATGCGAGAGAGTTCACGTTGTCGGGCAAGACAATTCAGCAGGCTGTCAACGGATTGATGCCCCTGGCAGACCTGGTGTGATCTGTGGCGATGCCCCCGTGAGCCAACCGGGCGCAGACGACCCCGGTAACCCCAGCTTTCTTCGTCGACGGTGCCGCTCAGTGTCCCAGGGAATCAACGAGCGCCTGGAAGATTACGAGGCCGAATTGTGTGGTGGCTGCCTCTTGCTGATCCACGCTCGAGTACAACCAGGCGAGGAGTTGTTCCGGAGGAGCGGAGCGAGTCGGAGACGGCAACCAGCCGCCCGCTGGAGCGCCTGATCAATTGCCACCAGCGTCTTCGAGGTGTTTCTCTTGCGCAATGGCTGCCGCAATCATGCAGAGGCCAGCGCAGACGGCGAACCCACACGCGGCCCCGCCTGTGGCATCTGTGACAGCGCTCTGGCTGACCATGCAACCCAAAAACCAAGCTATCCCTCCAGCCAACAGCCCTAAATAGACGAACGATCTCTCCTTCAACCGTTACTCCTTTCTCCATTCACCATCAATGGCGATCTACATCCGACGATGACTCGGTCGAGTGATTCTCGTGATCCGTCAGCCGCGCTCAACAGTTCCCAAACCCCAATGAAATAACGCAATCCGGACGATAGCACCCGCCAGGCGCTGGGTACTTGCCGCGAATTCGCGGCCGCCGCGAGCGCGCCCGATGATGGCAGCGACCGCTGGCAGCCGGTGCCTCAACCGGCTATTATCCAGCGATGGCGAGAAGGGCAGGCAAGAACCCCAAGGTCCGGGCCAAGCAGCGGGCAGCGGCCGAACAGCGCCAGACGCTCGAGCGCCGCTGGATCTCACGCCGGTCCGACGCACCCGAGCTGTCACGGCTGGTGACCTTCTCCGGCAACCTGGAGCAGGCACGCCACCGCTGGCTGCCCTATCGCCAGGGCTTGAGCAAGGGTCTGGTCGACCTCTTCCTG
>CAZANL010000077.1:0-12265 GCA_964486115.1 uncultured Planctomycetota bacterium | reverse complement strand
TGCCGAGCAGCTTGCCGCTGAGGCCGCGCCAGCCGGGAATCAGCATCAACAGACTGATCAGCAACACGGTGAGGCCAGCCAGGATGTGACCCCACTCGGTGGCCGCGACCCGGGGCTTCCAGAGCAGCCCGTGAGGGGTCTGGAAGATCGCCAGCAGTGAGAGCGCGACGAGTAGCAGCAGCAGGACGACAACGACGAGGCCGACGGTCATCGGCCACCGTTTTGGCTGCTGAACATCCGGTTCGAGAGTCTTATCACTCAAGCCAAGCAGGCTACAATGTTCTGGGCGGATTGAAAAGGCCGGATATAAGATACCGCTGTGGACCGCTTGATCGGAAAACTGGGGCGCTGGCTCGTGCCCGCGATCGTTGCCCTGGCCCTGCTGGTTCGGCTGATCCAGGCGGCGCGCTATTTCATCAAGCGCGATAGCTGCACCTATCTGGAAATCGCCAAGGCGCTCTCGGTGGGTCAACTGACGGTGATCCAGCAGTTCGACTTTCCACCTCTTTACCCGCTGCTCGTGGCGTTGGCGCGACCGCTGTTCGATGACTGGGTGACGGCCGGGAAAGGCGTGTCGGTCCTGCTCTCGGCGTTGGCGGTGATTCCGCTGTATCTGCTGGCCTGCCAGCTCGTCGAGCGCCGCACGGCGGTATTGGCCGGCCTGTTGTATGCCGTCCATCCGCACATCGTCGAGTGGCACAGCAATGTTCTCTCGGAAGGCAGTTTTCTGTTCTTCTGGCTCTGGGGACTTTATTTCGTCTGCCGGGCAATCGAGCATTTGCGGTGGCGCGACTTCGCCCTCGGCGGCATGTTCAGCGCCCTCGCGTTCCTGGTTCGCCCCGAAGGGCTGGAGATCGTCCTCCTGCTCTCCGTCTTCGTCTTGTGTCAGCGGGGGTGCTGGGGCCGGCGGACGGCAGGCCTGGCCCTTGCCCTGGTCGCCGCGATGCTGGTTGCGGGGCCGTACGTCGCTCTGCTCAGCCGGGTTGCGGGTAAGCCACTGCTGACCAAGAAGAAGCCAGTGCCGATTCTGAACCGCATACGGTTTGGTCCGGGGTTGAGGCTGCCGGACCAGGATCCGGTGCCCCACGCCACCTGGTCGGTCACCGCCGAGCCCCTGGTTGTCCAGTTCAACCGCGAGGCGACAGCCCGGGGCTTGCTCGGCGGAGACCGGGTGAAGTCCTCGACCGAGACGATCAGTCTCAACAAGACCGAGCCCGAACCCAGGCGACCCGGCCGCTGGTTGCGCAAGCTACCGTCCTCGCTCAATGATGTGCTGATCCTGTTCCTGCTGGTCGGTGTCTGGGGCCTGCGCCGCGAATTGGCGGGCCCTCAGCGGCTGCTGCTGTCGGTGTTTCTGCTCCACCTGGTGCTGGTGTTCTACAATCTGTATTCCCACCGCTACATCAGCTCACGGCACCTGATCCCTCCAGTCAGCCTGGCGCTGATCTGGGCGGCGGTGGGCCTGGAGTCGATCTCGGCCTGGCTGGCGGCTCGTCTTGAGGGGAGTCGCAGGCGGTGGCCCGACTGGACCGGGACATTGACACTGATCGTCTGTGTGGCGCTGGCCGCGCAGACACTGCGCCCGGTCAAAGGGCGCAGCTATTTCGACCAGATCGGCCAGGAGCTGGCCGGATTCGACGCGGAAGGCGTGGGCACCATTATTTGTGATGACCCGCGGGTGGCGTATTATGCCGGGGCGGGGTGGAACCAGCTGGACGACCGGGGGGGCTACCGCGGAATTCTCCAGCAGCTGGTCAAGAAACAGGCGCGCTATGTGGCAGTCAAGCAGGAGTTGACGCACCGTCTTGCTCCGTTCATCACGCTGGGTTGGTTGAAGCCGGTCGAACTGCCGGCACTGGCCACGATTCCTCTGAGGCGGCGGGTCCATGTGTATCAGGTCCTCTTCTATTCACCGATTGCTCGCTAGTCTCGGAGCGCTACTGTTCCTGTCGGCCTGTACTGTGTCGCCGCGACAGCCAGAGGTGGTGGCGGGGCTGCCCGGAGTGGGGCAACTCGACGGTCTGGTCGCCACGCTGCGCGGACCGACAGCGGTTGCTGGATCCCATTCCGTCTCTCTGACTCTGGAGATCCAGAACATGGGGGGCGAACCCCGGGTGTTGCCGGTGAATCAGACCGTGATCCAGCGGGACGGCAAATCGCGTCAGCGGCGAGAGATCGTGCTGAGCGTGTCGGCCGGGCCACGCTCAGGTCCAGGCCTGATGGCCGACAGAATTCAGCTGTCTTTCGCTATCATCGCCGGTGACAACGACCTGTATATCCCGCCAGGGCGAAGCGTGGAGCTGGCGCTCAAGTTCTCGACAGGTCGTTTGTCCAGCGCTTTCGGCGTATACCGGCTGGAGGCGATCTATTTCCTGCCGGCCGGCAACCAAGGAGGGAGCGGGCCGAATCACCTGCTCTCCAACCGTATCAGTTTGAAGATCGGTGGCCGCTCCGGGCGGCGTTGAGGGCCTGATGCCGTTGGCGCGGGTGCCGCGGGGCGCCGGCAACGAGCTTACCGCGGTGTCCTGTGCCAGGTCACACTTATCGAGCAAGAGAAATCCGGGTGCCGTAGAACATAATCCTCCTTACAGATTGGGATTCTGAGGTGGGGTGCCACGGCCTGGACTTCTTGGCACGCGATTTGCAAAATTGCCGGCTCTGGTGTCCGACCATCAAGCGTCGGGGTGACTGGTCTGTTCGAAACCAGGAGGTGTGAGATCTGTTCACAACGCAGCGGCTGCTCCAGCACGGATGGGGGGGCTCCCTTGCCGGTAGCGGTCGCCGATCCGGTCATCGGTTCGAGAACTTCGGCATGATCTTCGGCCAGCTTGCTGTTTCGCGTAAGCTGGTCTCGACAGCGCAGATCCAGGCTGCGCTGTCCGAGCAGAGGGAGATGACGGAGCAGGTCCCCATCGGCGAGGTGCTCGTTCGCCGAGGATGCCTCACGGAGCGGCAACGCTTGGTGATCTTGGAGGCGCAGAGACAACTGCAGCGCGGATCGAAACGGTGCGTGGTCGTGGATGAGCGGGGAATGACGGAGGGGTGTCGATTCGGACCGTACGACAACCTGCGTGAGATATCGCGCGGGGGGATGGGGATCGTCTATCGTGCCGAGCATCTGAATCTGCGGCGGACGGTGGCGCTCAAGACCCTGTCGCCCGAGTTCTCGGAGCGAGCAGAGCTGGTCAAGCGCTTTGTTCGGGAGGCTCAGGCGCTGGCGCAGATGGCCCACCCCAACATCGTTCAGATCCACAATGTCGGACTGAACAAGGGGATCTATTTCCTCGAAATGGAGTTCGTCGAGGGAGTCAATCTGCAGGATTATCTGAAGAGTCACGGACCGTTGCCGCTAACGGAAGCCCTGGACAAGATCATTCCGCTGGCCACGGCGCTGCAGGCGGCCCATCAACAGGGCATCGTGCACCGCGACGTCAAGCCGGAGAACATCATGCTGGCCGGCGACGGCCAGATCAAGCTGACCGACTTTGGGGCCGTCAAGTACGAGCGGGGCCGCAAGAAGATCAAGCAGACGCTCGTGGGCGAGGTGCTCGGCACACCGTACTACATGGCTCCTGAGCAGGCTCAAGATTCCAGCAGCATCGACTTTCGCGTCGACATCTACTCGCTGGGAGCGACCTTCTTTCAGCTGGTCACCGACCGGCTGCCTTTCGAGGGCAATTCGGTCCTGGAGGTGCTCGGTAAACACCAGCGCTGGCCTTTGCCGGAGCTTGGTGAGCTGCCCGTCAAACTGGATGAGCAGGCCTACCAGGTGATCTGCTACATGATGCAGAAGAGCCGCCGGAACCGTCCGGCCAGCTGGGCGGAGGTGATCCGGTTGCTCGACACCCTGCACGCCGAGGCACGCTGTCCTAGCTGCAACGAGCGGCGGGGAAGCGTCGACACGAGCAGCGTGGGGGGCGGGACCGACCGGGTCGAGGATATTCAGCAGTCGGAGAGTTCCGGATCGGACATCCCTCAGGTCGGTTCTCCTCGGCCCTCGCGAGTCTCCAGCTCCTCCCGCGCCAGTGGGCGCTTGAGAATGGCCCAGAGTGGAACCGCACGGGTCAGGCGGGGCCCGAGCGACCGGCGGCGGCGTTCCCGGAAAGGCAGGCGGCCGATACGCTGAGACGTCGGCCACGGGCTGTCCTGAGCGGCACGAACTGGCCGCAGCCGTTGTCGTGCCCGTGGGGAAGGGGTGGGCTGGGAGAATGCGGGGCAACTCCTCCATCGCCGAGGTGCCCGTTTCCTCCGGGAACGAGGTGTTGCGTCGCCCTCGAGGGTGGTTGCTCCCTCGACCTCGACGCTCGCGAAGAGCCCCTATGGGTAGATCTTGTGCAGCATCCGGGGGAAGGGAATCGTCTCGCGAACGTGGTGGGTCCCGCACATCCAGGCGACGGTCCGCTCCAGGCCCAGACCAAAACCTGCATGGGGCACGCTACCGTAACGTCTCAAGTCGAGGAACCACTCGAACGCCTCCTGCGGGAGGTTGTGGGTATTGAGCTGCTGCTCCAGGTATTGGAGGCTGTCGGCTCGCTGGCCGCCGCCGACGATCTCGCCGTGCCCCTCGGGCGCCAGGATGTCGAAACCCAGCACCACTTCGGGCTGCTCGGGGTCGGGCTGCATGTAGAAGGCCTTGATCTGGGTCGGAAATCGGTGAACCACCAAGGGGCGCTGCAGGCCGTTGACCAGAGCGACCTCGTCCGGTGCACCGAAGTCCCCCCCCCAGGCGATTTCGTGTCCCTTTTGCTGCAGCGAGGCGACCGCCTCGTCGTAGCTGATTCTGGGGAATGGCGCCTGGATCGCCTCCAGCACGGCAGGATCGCGTTCGAGCTGCTTCAACTCTTCCTGGCGATCTTCCAGGATGCGCTCGACGATGTGGCAGATCATGCCTTCCGAGAGCTGGATCATGTCCTCCATGTCGGCGTATGCCGCCTCCGGCTCGACCATCCAGAACTCGGTCAGGTGGCGGCGGGTCTTGGACTTCTCGGCTCGGAATGACGGGCCGAAACAGTAGACCTTGCCGTGCGCCATCGCCGAGGCCTCGTTGTACAGCTGCCCGCTCTGGGTCAAGTAGGCCTCGTCGCCGAAGTAGTCCACCTTGAACAAGGTCGTCGTGCCCTCGCAGGCCGATGGCGTGAAGATCGGAGCGTCGACGTTGAGGTACCCCGCGTTGTCCAGGTAGTCCTGAATCGCCCGCTTGACCGTGCCACGGATGCGGATCGTCGCGTGCTGCTTGCGTGAGCGTAGCCAGAGGTGTCGGTGCTTGAGCAGGAAGTCGGTTCCGTGCTCCTTGGGAGAGATCGGGTATTCCGGCGACTCGTGGAGCACCGTGATCGAGCTGAGGTGCAGCTCGTGTCCCCCCGGTGCTCGCCCGTCCGCGTTGACCCGGCCCGTCACCTCGACGGCGCTCTCCTGGGAGATGGCGCCGGCGACGTTGAACGTCTGTTCGCCGACATCAGCTAACGAGACGATGCTCTGGCAGATCCCGCTGCCGTCACGCACCAGCAGGAACTGCAGCTTCTTGCTGCCTCGCTTGTTGTAGAGCCAGCCGGAGATGGTGACGTCGCTGTCGACGTGATCACACAATCTGTCGATCGTTGTTCGGGTGGGCATCGGGTATCCGTGTCTGTTGGGTTAGTGGGTGCCGGCGAGCAAACCGCGCTGCTCGAGCTGTTTGCGCACAGCGTCCAGCAGCTTGTCGCGAGTTTCGTTCAGGGGGGACTTGATGACGGCGCCCGCCGCGCAGCGATGTCCGCCACCGCCGTGCTGCTCGGCGATCGCCCCGATGTCGATCTGTCCGCGGGAGCGGAAGCTGATCTTGGTGATGTCTCTTCCGACTTGCTTGAACAACAGCACGACCTCCGTCGTCGGCAACGACAGGGCGTAGTCGATGATCGGGTCGGTGTCCAGGCCGTCGTGCGCCCGCAGAATCTCCTGCGGCAGCTCGATCAGCACCACCTGCTGATCGTGTTGGTGGGACATTCGTGACACCATCTCGCCGAAGAACCGGACGTCGTCCCACGTCGAGTTCTCGTAGACGTTCCGGTATATTTCGGGCGGAGAGACGCCGTTTTCGACCAGCTCGGCGGCGATGCGGAGGGTGTCGGGGGTCGTGTTGTTGAAGCGGAACCACCCGGTGTCGGTGGCCAGGGCGACGAACAGCGCTCGGCTGATCTCCAGGTTCAGGCGCTCCCGGCTGCGCTTGAGCAGGCGGAAGATCAACTCCCCGGTCGAGCAGGCGCTGGGCACGGAGAGAAACACGTCGCCGATGTCCTGGTGGCAGATGTGGTGATCGATCACCACCAGCTTTCCCTTGGCACTGGAGATTACCTGGCGCATCCGGCCCAGGCGTGACCACTCGGCCGTGTCTAGCACGATCAGCACGTCGCTGGTCAGCACCTGCTGGTGGTTGACTTCCTTGACATAGACTTGGACCCGGGCCTTGTCCGTCTCGAGAAAGGCGAACTGCGACCCGATCGGGCTGCCGTTGAGGATCGTCACCTGTTTGCCCAGGTCGGCGAGGTGCAGGGCCAGGGCGATTTGCGACCCCAGTCCGTCCCCGTCCGGGTTGACGTGGGTGGCGATCAGGAACCGATCATGCTCGTCGAGCACTTGCTCGATCTGCTGCCAGATCGCCTCGTCCCCGCAGGGTGTCAGATTTGGAGTGCCTTGGGACATGGATCAGGATCCGGAAGGGAAACTCGAGGAAATTGCATTCTATCAACTGGAGACGATAATACACCCATGAGAACAATCTGTCTGAGCGCGCTGCTGTTTCTACTACCGCTGGTGGCTCTGGCCGATCTGGAGATCGAGATGTCCGTCACCCAGGTTCAGGCGGTCGGCGGAAAAGCCACTTCGAAGGAATATGTCACGCGCACCTGGTTCAAGAAGGACATGATGACGACCTGGGCTATCGATGGAGCGCAGCGAATCATCCGCTTCGACAAACAAGTGATCTGGGACATCCCGAAGGGGGGCAAGTCTTACACCGAGGCGACCTTCGCCGAAATTCAGCAGAAGCAGCGCAAGAGCCGGCACAAGCAGGCCCAGCGGATCGAGCAGATCAAGAACCTGCTGGTCAGCCCCGGCGTTCCAGAGAAGACCAAGATCCGGCTGCGCGAACTGATCAAGCCCAAGGTCTACAAGGTCAAGACAACCGGTTCGGAGAAGGTGCTGACCTTTTCCTGCACGCGCCACAAGATCACGCGGAACGGGGACGACTATATGGAGATCTGGGCCTGTGAGAAGCTCGACGCGGGGGTGGAGTTCAACCGGATTCAGTCTCTCAGCGCCTCCCCGCAGAAGGGACTGCAGCAGGAACTGGACAAGATCAAGGGTGTGTGGATCAAGTGGTCGCTGACCCGGAAGGCCAGTGGATACTCCGTCAAGCAGACGGCTGTGGCCACCAAGGTGCTGACCGAGGAGCTGGACCCGAGGTCGTTTAATCTTCCAGAGGGCGCCAAGAAGACAGGCTAGCAGGCCGCCTGTCACAGCTACGATGAGGGACGAGAGGATGACGACGACCTATCCGCACGCAACGGTGCACGGGCGCTTCCAGCCGTTTCATCTGGGACATCTGCACTATCTGAGACTCGCGCTGGCGCGCTGCGAGGAGCTGACCGTCGGAATCACCAATCCGGATCGGGCCGCCATGTCTGGCAGCTCGGCCGAAGCGCACCGCCATGACGTCGCGAGCAATCCGTTCTCCTTCTGGGAGCGCTCGCGAATGATTCGTGAGAGCCTGCTCGACGACGGCGTCGACCCCAGCCGGTTCTGCATCGTCCCGCTCGACATCAATCATATGGACTCGACGGATTGGGCGGCCTACATGCCGTCCGATGCGGTCTGGCTGACTCGGGTCAAGGGCGAGTGGGGTGAGCAGAAGATCGCACGGTTCGAAGGGCTGGGTCTGACCGTGGTTCGTCTGCCGTTCGAGGAGTGGACCGAGCTGACCGCCACCCGGGTGCGCGAAGCGATCCGTTCCGAGGGAGCCTGGCGCGCCTTGGTCCCGCGGGGCACGGCGCGAATCCTCGAAGAGATCGACGCCGAGCGGCGTCTGGCGGAAATCTCGGCGGCGCTCGAGTGATCGGGGCTGCGGTCCGGTGCTGGCGAGCTTGCGCTGAGGAGGAGGTGGCGGTGAGCAAACCCCGTGACAGCGTTCAGATGTGTCTGGTGGAAGAAGGCACGGTGGTCTGTATCGACGTCGTCGGTCACGACAAGTGGGGGACCGACATGGGCGGCAAGCTCTACGTCGATCTGGAGTGCCTCCCCTGGCTGATCGAGGCCGTGCAGGGCTACCTGCGGGATGGAAAGGCCAGCCAGCGGGCGTTCTCGCGAGATGAGCTGAAGGTCAGCGCGTCCGGCTCCGATTACTGGCCCAGACTGGCCATCGAGAGTGTGCGGGCCGAGGACGCACCGCACGGCGGGCTGAGCATGCAGTCGATGAGGCCTGAGCTCGGGCCGGATCTCGTCGCGCAGCTGCGGGCCATCGCGGCGGGTGAGCCGTCCGCCGGCAAGCCCAACCCGAGCAGGTTGGACTGGCTCTATCGCGTCGAGTGCCCCCAGTGCGGGGAGCCCGCGGGCTGGACGGGACAGACCGAGTGGATCCAGGGGGATGTCGCCCTGCTGATGGCCTGTCCGTACTGTGCGAACATGTTCGGCTGCGCCTGTGGCCGGCTCCAGCCGCAGCTACGCCGCCGGATTCCCGAGTTCGTGCCAGGACGCGAACGTCGGTGAGCGGGATCCGCTGAGTTTCACCGAGCCAGAAAGAAAATCGCTCTCCGGTCTCTCGTCCGGGGCCCAGCAGCGGACTGGGTGCTGCATTGGCCGCCGCGCGAGCTGACGGCTGGTTCTGGCGTGCCCGATAGTATTTAGATAGTATTTACTGGGACAGGTCGATGATCCGCTCGCACGCCATGGTGACGGATCTCGGGATGATCGGGAATAAGGAGCCACGATGAGACACGGGTCTTTCGCGCTGGTCTTGCTGCTCGGTCTGGGGTTGGCCACTCCGGCCTCAGCCCAGGATGAGAAAAAGAAGAAGGATCCGGTGGCCAAGATGCCGGCGAGGGTGCGGGAGATCCTCGCCAAGGCTGATGCACGGATGTACTGGCAGGAGGGCCGCATCAAGGACCTGCGGGTCGAGATCGACTTTGCGGAGCTGTCCGACGTGTTGCTGAAGGGTGGGAGATTGGTCTACTACGTCAAGGTGCCTCCGGCGCCGGCGGTCACCGGGACCGAACAGACCCAGCCCCAGCAGTCGACCGCGATCAAGACCAGGTTGCGCGTCGAAGGCGTCACCGGTGAGGACCCGCTGGCCAAGAACTTGAAGGCGCGACAATTCGCCGAGATGGCGGGGCCATCTCTCGGTATGCTACTGGGGTTCGCCGACGACGAACTAAATCGCTACTTCAACCAGCTGGCCGAGCATCTCGACTTCGAGGTGGTCGAGAAGGACGGCCAGCTCATCATCACCGTCACGCCGCAGGAGAATGCGCCCCAGACCAAGGCGCTGCTCAAGTTCAGCAAGATCGTGTTCACCGTGGACGCCACCGGCAAGATGCTCAAGCAAGAGTTCTCCTCCTCCGAGATGGGTCGCGTCGAGATGATTCCCGGCTACATCGTCAGGGACGAGAAGCTGCTGCTGTCCACTCTGCAGATGAAGCGATTTGGCATGGCCGTGGATGCGACCGTCGACTGGCAACTCCAAGCCGGGAAGCACTGGCTGCCGGTGAGGTTTACCCAGGAGGTCAAGGCGCGCGGTATCAAGATTCAGTGGCAGTTCAAGAAGTACAAGGTCAACCAGGGGATTGCCGACTCGGTCTTCACCAAGAAGTAGGCACACGCAGGGCTTCGCCTGCGCTCGATTGGCGTGGAGGTGGTCTTCCACGACGAGCTCGAGTCGAGCCTGCCCGGGCCACCGGCAGACCTCGGCCTGCGACCGCGCGCAGACTCGCGGACGAGTGGGTCGGTGGGCTGGAAGTCGGGCTGGTAACTACATAGTGTATGGCCTAGCATGTCGTGTGTGAGTGCCTGTCCCGTCTGTGGTCGCGAAGTCGACTCCCCGGAGAGTTGCCCGGACTGTCGCGGCGACACATTGCCGCATCCGCCGCGTGAGAGCGCGGATCCGTCCAAGCTTCCGCGAGCCCCGACGGTGGCCGAGTTGATCGCTGATGTCGGTCTGGCGCATCGCGAGGCCTGCCTGGCCCAGGGTTCGACGGTTCTCACCCTGCCCTCGAGCCAAACGCCGCCGGACCGGCTCGGCCGCTATCCGGTGACCGGACATCTCGGGTCCGGTGGCTGCGGCGAGATCCTCCGAGTGCTGGATCCTGAGGTCGGTCGCGAGATGGCGGCAAAAGTGATCCGCGGCCGCTCCGATAGCCGAGTGTTGACCCGGTTCCTCCGCGAAGGCCAGATCACCGGGCAGCTCGAGCACCCCAACATCGTACCGCTCTACGAGCTGGGCACGACGCCCGACGGCCGGATTTACTTCACGATGAAGCGGGTCGATGGCCGTGACCTGGCGGAGCAGCTTGCCACAGAGCGGAAGGCCGAGGGAGCCCGGGAGGTGGGTGGAGCGGGGGGGCGCCCGTCGGGCCGCTGGCGGCCAGAAGACAGCGCCATGGTTCGTAAAAAGACACTGAGCCAGCTGTTGCAGATCTTCCTCAAGGTCTGCGACGCGATGTCGTTTGCCCACTCGAAGGGGGTGATCCACCGCGACCTCAAGCCGGCCAACATCATGATCGGCCGGTTCGGTGAGGTTCATGTGATGGACTGGGGGCTGGCCGCGGTGGTCGGCCAGCTGGACCTGGCCGTGGCCAGCTGCACGCTCGACCTGACCAGCAGTCGGCTATCCGAGCGGGTGAAGCGGGGAGAATCGGGCGAGCCGCTGAAGACCCAGGACGGCGCGGTCTTCGGCACCCCGCACTACATGCCGCCCGAGCAGGCCAGAGGCGAGATCGACAGGCTGGATCAGCGGGCGGACGTCTACTCGCTGGGTGCGATCCTGTACCAGATGCTGACGCTCGAGCTGCCATTCGATGGGGGCAGCGTGTGGGACGTGCTGCAGCAGGTGATCGACGGAGAGCTGGAATCGCCCTCGGATCGCACGCCCGGGCGTGCGATCCCGTGGGAGCTGGAGGTGGTGGTCCTGCGGGCCATGTCGGTCGAGCGGGAGGAACGGTACGCGACTGTCGCCGAGATGCAGCGGGACATCGAAGCCTACCTCGATGGACGCCTGCTGCAAGCAGCTCACTACAGCACCTGGCAGGTCTTGAAGAAATGGGCCGGACGAAACAGACCGGCGGTGGCGGCGGCGACGGGCGTTCTGCTGGCGGTGGTCCTGGCCTTCATCGGGATCATTGACCAGTGGCAGAGGGCGGAGGCGCATCGCTCGAATGCCGAAAAGGCCCAGCAGGCCGAAGCGGTAGAGAAGCGGAAGGTGCTGGCCGAGCAGCATGCGAAGGACGCGGTGCGCAATCGGCTGGGTGACGTTCAGCTAGAGCTCGAGCTGCGTGACCGCATCATCGATCTGGGGCCGCAGGGCTGGAAGCAAGCACGCCTGCGGTCCTGGCTGGGGCAGGCCGAGGCGGTGTTTGGACGGCTGGCGGCGCACCGAGCGCGTCAGGAACTTCTGCGGCGGCGGGGCCCCCGCAAAAAGACGGTGGACACCTGGGAGTTGAAGGTCCTTGATCGGCTGATCCCTCGTGTGGAGCAGCTGGGGAGCCCGATCTCGATGGTCGCGGGCTGGCTGCGCGACAGACCCTGGGACAGGTGGCGCGAGTTGAATCGGACCACGCACCAGGCGCGCTGGGCTGCTGCGATCGCGGCGATCAAGACTCACCCCGCGTACGGCAAGCTCGAGCTCAGGGCCCAGGAAGGCCTGCTGCCGCTGGGCCCCGACCCGAAGTCCGGCCTGTGGGAGTTCGCGCACCTGCCCAGCGGTCAGCCGCCGCAGCGGAGGGCGGATGGGACGTGGGAGATCACCGGCGAGACCAGCGTGGTGCTGGTGCTGCTGCCGGGAGGCGAGTTCCAGATGGGTTATATCACCCCGGGGTTGGGCGTCTTCTTTGCGGGCCCCGACGAGAAGCCGGTCCATCGGGTGCAGCTTGCGCCCTTCTGGATCAGTAAGTACGAGCTGACCCAGGGCCAGTGGCGTCGGCTGACCAGGGGCCCCAACCCGAGCCAGTATCAGGTCCGGGATCAGTTCAAGCTGGCCCATCCGGTGGAGCGTGTCAGCTGGGAGGATTGTCGCCGGTGGCTG
>CAZANL010000076.1:321-12459 GCA_964486115.1 uncultured Planctomycetota bacterium | reverse complement strand
ATCCACTACCACCTCGGTAACTTCGTCGAAGCGCGCAGGCTGGTCGAAGCGGCGCTGGAAGCGGCGGAAGATCTAAAGATGCACTGGGCCGCGGACAAGTACTTCCTCGGCTTGTTCTTGCTCGAAGAGGGCCAGCTGCTCGAGGCGTCGAAGATGTTTCGTGCGGTGGAGGAGGACGAGCCGGCCTTCTACTATCAGCGGATCCAGGAGCTTTTTGCTCACGTGCAGGGAAAGATCGAGTGAGCCGGGATTCGGACCTTCAGCGGATGCGGCAACTGGAGCAGGAACTCCATCAGGCGAATCGACTGTACTATGTCGAGCACGCTCCGAACCTGAGTGACTTCGAGTTCGACGAGAAGTTACGCGAACTGCAGGTTCTGGAGGCCGGCTACCCGGAGAGCGTCTCTCCAGACTCGCCGACGCAGCGCGTCGGCGGAGAACCGATCGAGGGCTTCATCACCGTGGCGCATCGTGTGCCGATGCTCTCGATCGACAACACCAGCTCGGTCGAAGAAATGCGGGAGTTCGAAGAGCGCCTCCGTCGACAGTTGGGTGGAGCGGACGTCGAGCTGAGCTACTTTCTCGACGCCAAGGTGGATGGGGTGGCTCTCTCGTTGTGGTACGAGGAGGGAACCCTGGTCCGGGCACTGACCCGCGGTAACGGGGTCGAAGGGGACGACGTGACCCACAACGTGCGCACCATGCGCAACGTACCGCTCAAGCTGTCTGGAGCCGCTCTTGGCGGTCTGGCCTTCGTCGAGGTGCGGGGCGAGGCTTACATCCCCAAGGTGGATTTTCGGCGGATCAATCAAGAGCGGCTGGAGCACGGGCTGGAGTTGTTTGCCAACCCACGAAACTGCACCGCCGGGAGTCTGAAGCTGCTGGCTCCGCGGTTGGCCGGTGAGCGTCGGATGTTGTTCATCGCCCACTCGGTTGGCGACAAGACCGGATTACCTGTCTCGAGCCATCAGCGGGCGATGGAGCTGTTTGGCGAGGCAGGGCTTTCGACCAGCGACATTGCGCAGGTCTGTCCGACGATCGAAGACGTGATCAGCGCCTGCCAGCGGTATGAGAAGGAGATGCCCGAGTTGGCGTACGCCATCGATGGGTTGGTCGTCCGTGTCAACTCCCATGCGCTGCAAGACAGCCTGGGTGCTCGCTCGAAGTCTCCACGTTGGATCGTGGCCTACAAGTTCCCGCCCGATCAGGCGACCACGGTTCTGCGGGATGTCACTCTGCAGGTCGGAAAGGGGGGGCGGATCTCGCCGGTGGCCCACTTCGATCCGGTTCATCTGGCCGGAACGACGGTGGTCCGGGCCTCCCTGCACAATTTCAAGGAGGTCTCGCGCAAGGACATTCACCTCGGCGATCGGATCCTGGTCGAGAAGGCTGGAGAGATCATTCCGCAGGTGGTCAAGGTGGTTGCGGCGGGAGAAAACCGTCAGCCGATCGAGCCGCCTGACGGATGTCCCGTTTGTGGGGCGCCCGTGATTCAGGAGGAGGTCTATGCGCGCTGCAGTGCTGCCAGCAGCTGTATCGGTCAAGTGCGCTCTCGGATCGAGAGCTGGGCCAGTCGTGGTTGTATGGATATCGAGGGTTTGGGAGACAAGACGGTGGCCCAGCTGGTGGAGGCGGGGCTGATCGGTGACGTGGCGGATCTCTACGTCCTGCCCCGTGATCAGCTGCTCTTACTAGAGCGGATGGGTTCCAAGAGCGCGGACAACCTGCTGGCGGGGTTGGAGGTCTCCAAATCACTGGGCATGGCCCGCGTCTTGTCTGGCCTGTCCATCGAGAATGTCGGAGGTGTGGTGGCCGGTCTGCTCGCAGCCGAGTTCGACGACATGTGGTCGCTGGCTGATGCGGACACCGGGCGGTTGGAGGAGATCGATGGCATCGGGCCGGTGGTCGCGCAGACGATCCATGACACGCTGGCGGCACCTGCGTTTCACGATCTGCTGCGCCGACTGGAGGCATCCGGTGTGGATCTGAAAGCCCCGCGCGCCGCATCGGAGATGGTCGGCGAGGGGCCTTTCGCTGGCAAGACCATCGTGATCACGGGTACGCTGGTCGAGATGTCACGGAACCAGGCCAAACGGGCAGTGGTTGCAGCGGGAGGGAAGGTGACCGGGTCGGTCTCTTCAAGGACCGACATCCTGATCGCTGGACAGAAGGCTGGTTCCAAGTTGGACAAGGCCCAACAACTCGGTGTGGTTGTGGTCGACGAACAGGCGTTTCTCGGCATGCTTGCCGGTGAGTGACCCGATTCGCCTGTACCGGGTTGGCTCGGGAGGCGGCGCGACGCAGGTCCAGCATCAGCTCTCCAGGGGCGATGCTCTGGGGATCCAGGTCGAGTGTGTGACCAGCCGCGGGACCCGCTTGCGTCTGTTGGACCCTCTGTTCCGGCTGTGCCACGAGGAGGGTATTCCAGGCCAGGGCCCCGGCGGATTTGTCTTCGAGTTCAGCGAGCAGGCGCAGCCTGGCCGATACCGGGTGTTGCTCGAGCACGGAGAAGTTCTGGCAGTTCGCGAATTCGAGCTGCTTGCGGGCGCTCTCCCTGCACCAGTCGGTTCGGCTGGGCGGTGGGCAAGTCAACGGCCTTGAGTTGTACCTCTCTCTGCCTCCAGCGATGGCGCTGCACCAGCGCCTGCGGGACCTGGAGCCGACTCACCCCACGCCGCGGGTGACCGATCTGGTGGGTAACGAGTGGCTGCGTCTGGGGCCGGTTGATCTGAGGGAGCCGCTGACCTTCGGCTACGATGCCCGGTTGCAGATGTGTGGTTTCTCCGTCGATCGTGCGGCGCTGGTCGATCCGCCGGTGCGAGACGAGGTTGTCTACCGGCGTTATCTCGAGCCGGAGCAGGGGATCGAATCGGACCACCCGGAGATCCGTCAGCTGGCCGAATCCCTGGCGGGTGAGACGGTAGCCGAGCAGTCCGAGGCCGCTTACCACGAGGTGAAGCGGCGCATTAGCTACAAGTTGCAGCGTGCGGAGTACGGCGCCCTGGCGGGTCTGCGCCGGGGCGAGGGGGACTGCACCGAGATCTCGGCGTTGTACGCGGCGTTGCTTCGGGCCCGAGGAATTCCGGCGCGGGTGGCGATCGGAATGTATGCCGGGAGTCGCGACCTGCACGCGGTCGTTGAACTGTATCTTCGCGGGCTCTGGATTCCGGTGGATATCACCAACCATGCACAACCATTTTATGGGCTTCCCGCCGATTTCGTCATCCTGTTGCGAGCCAACTGGATGTCTACTCGTGCGGTGGAAAAGCAGCTATCGTATTCCTACAGAGCATCGACGCCGGACGCTCTGGAGGTCACCGAGAGTCTGCTCTTGAGGGGCGAGGCTCGACGTAAGGTTTGTGTGGCGAGTGAGAACGGGGAGAAGTCCTCGGTTGTGCGTCAGGTCCGCTTCACATCTCAAACGATGGGCGTGTCGATAGAACAAGGGAGGCGGCATCCGCTGCGAGGGGCCCTTTACCTGTTCTGGGATGATCGTTCTCCTCACATCAACTGGATCGCACCGGTGAGCCTGCCTCCAGGTCGTCCGACGGAGGTTGATCTGCCAGAGGATCGGCTCGTACCCTTTCCCGGTCCGAGCGGCGGGGTTCGGATCGGCTTTGTCGACACCCACGACAACATGCAGGTTGAGGCGCCTTACTAGTGGTTTTCCATTGCGTTGATTTGTAGTAAAGTAGTGCTTCCCATCAACTAGGCTCGACAGAGGAACTTCAGCAGTGGCAGTCCCGTGCCCCAAATGTAAGGTCGCTCTACCAAAGGGTGGGGTGTCTGAGTGCCCCAGTTGTGGCGCCAAGCTCAAGGCCAAGAAGAAGCGGAAGCAGAAAAAGAAGGCAGACCCTCTCGAGAGCGGAACGACCAGACGGATCGTCCGCAAGAAGAGCGCCATTCCCTCCTTCGACGACAGTCAGGTGTTCGAGAGCCAGCGGGCGGAGTATGAGAAGTACCAGGAGAGTGAGCCCGCAAAGGCCCCGGCATCGAAGGAAACCGGGCGCAAGCGAGCCAAGAAGAAGAAGACATCGGAGACCAGCAGGCGTCGCAGCGAACAGATGGCCAAGCTGGAGGCCGAGCGGGATGCGCTGGATAACGAAAGGCGCAGACTCAAGGAAGAGAAGCAGCGGCTGGCGGCTGAGCGGCAGCTGGACGAGGAGCGGGCCAAGCTAGAGGACGAGAAGCAGCGGCTGGAAGAAGAGAAGCAGTCAAGACAGATCGCGCTGGAGAAGAAGAAGCAGGCCGCGAAGTCCCGCAGGAACAAGAAGAAGGCCGCCGCCCCTCCTCCCGAGCCCGATGAGGATCTCCCGGCCTGGGGCGAGCCGGTGTCCAAGCCGAAGACCCCGACCAAGGCACCAGCGAAGAAATCGATGGTGGACCAGGCACCGGCTCGACAGAAGGCCGTGGCCGGCTCCTCGACTGCTGTCGCAGACAGGCAGGAATCACCGGCAGCGGTGACCGTCGTCAAGCCCGAGACAGTGGGTGACTGGGTCGAGGACTTCAAGGGGGTCAACTGGGGAAAGATCAGCTTTCAGTTTGGGATCCCAGGCGCGATTTTCGTGATCCTGGTCTTCTTCTGGGGCGGGTCGATAACCTACGGTGTGGTCGACCTCCCCAGGATCAAGGCCAGCAAATTCGTCTATAACACGCCAAAGCCCGGAGGCTTTCCCTACGCGAAGCCTCCCACCCCGCCCGGAAAAACGTGGTTGCCGATCGGTCCGATCCAGATCCTGGTGCCGTCGGAGGGTCCGATCCACGTCAACTGGGATCGCCCAGGAAGCGCGATCAAGTTCGAGGAGCAGGTGACCTTGGTCTTTCGCGGCTGGCAGATTATCTGCGAGCGATATGGCAGGGATGCGCTGGTGAGTTGGCTCAGTGATGATGTGCCGGATAGCTTGCTCGAGGACTGTGCCTCCGACCGCAAACCGGACGCCAAGCTGGTGAAATATTTCCTCGATCTGACTCCGGACGCCTATTCCTACTTTCAGGCTCCAGATGGAATGAAGCGATTCCAGTCTGGGATCTATCTCAAGCTGCACCAGTTTCCCGAGATCAAGTCGGGGCTCGTCGAGGTCGCGTTCGCCGATACGGAAGGGTACTTTTTCGGTGCAGTGGCGAAGGGCCGGCAACGCTTCGAGTTGTTCGACAAACAAGGCCGCCGCTACAGCTACAGGATTTCGGGGGAGTCGGATCTGACGGCGCTCAAGTGGGCCCAACCGGCCTTGGAGCCGCACTGGCAGGCCTGGAATGACCAGCAGATGAAGTGGTACGATTTGGCCGAGGATCCGGCACGCCCGTTTGCGTTGTTCAAGGCGGCCATGTGGGCGGCAGGTGGGTCGATTGCCAACCGCGCCTCTAGCAGTCAGGTCAGCCAGATCCGTGTGTTTCTTACAGCCAGCGAGCTGAACCCGCTGGGCGGCGGCAAGAATGCCAAGGACAAGACGGGGGAAGAAGCGGCGCGAGAGGCGTTCGACGCTGGCCACAGCAAGTATCTCAAGATCAAGCAGAAGGTTGCCGAGAAGACGGCTAGCGAAGGGGACCTGCGTCGTGCCAGGTCGGTCTACGAGATGATGCTGCGGCTGCTGGTCGATCCTCGCCGACATGTTCGGGAGCGGATGCGGCGCTACTTCAAGGAACTGATGGAGTACGAAATCGGTCCGGGCAAAGCCGGAATCCGTCAGGTCGAGGAGTGGGTCAAGCGCAAATAGCAAGAGGGGGCGTAGTGCCCCCTCTCGATCATCTCGCTTCGGTGGCTACTTGCGCTTGAGGATCTTCATCGACGCCGCGCGCTCGAGCCCCTTGAACTCCTTCGGCAGGTCCGTCCAGAAGGTCCCCTCGCCGGCGTAGCGCAGCACGACCGTGAAGTTCGACGGCAGGCTCTGCGCGAACATGTACCGGGTGTAGGCCTCCGAGGTGCCGAACGCTTTGACCACCTGGGTGAAGCGATCGGCTTCGGCCTCCTTCCGCAGTTGTGTCACCTTGGCCTCGCCTTTACCCTTCATCTCGGCGATCTGGGCTTCCAGCGTGGCCACCTCGAGCATGATCTTGGCGATCTCCGCCCGGCCCTTGGCCCGGGTTTCGGCGACGAGTTTCAGACCGCTCTGCTTGTCCTCGGCCACCTTTCGATCGGTGATCGCCCGGGTGACCGTGACCTTCTTGAGGACATCGCCCTTGACGGTTTCCAGCTTGTTGCGCTCTTTTTGGGTCAGCTCCTCTTGGGCAATTGTCTGCTGACGCTCATTGTGGATCTGAACCTCCTGGATCGGCTTGCGGATATCGGAGGGAATCGTGATGTCGCGGATCAGACCGATCAGGATATCGAGCTTGTGGGCCTTGCACTCCTTGACCAGCGTGGCCGTGAACCGATCGACGAACTCCTTGCGCATCGTGCCGGTGACCAGCTCTGCCGCCGAGAACTGAGACCCCTCATTGCGGCTGGCGGACTGGACCGACTGGTTGATCACTTTCTTGATCACGTCAGTGTCGCTCGGGCCGATGTTCTGCACGATGTAGGGCGCGTTGTTGGGGTGGATGCCCCAGACCACGGTGATGTCACAGGCAATCGAGTAGCCGTCTTTCGAGGGGAAGCGGATCTGATTGCGCCCCTTCAGCGAAAGCTGGCGGTAGCCGATCTCGATCACATTGACCCGCTGTGCCTTCGGGTTGAGATAGTAGATGCCTGGCATCAGCACCTTGCGCAGCACACCCTTCTGGCCCTCATCCGCCAGGTTGTCTGGGTTCTGGGTGCTCGGGCCGGCTTGGTTGGTCACCACGCCAACGTACCCCGGAGGAATCACGGTTGCCTTGGCGATAACGATTTTGTGACTGTGGGGGTTGAAGCGCCAGCTGCCCGGCGTCAGCACCTGCTGCTTGACGCCCTTGACGTAGGCCTTGTTGGTCAGGAAGCTGCTGCCGGCGAGTGCCTTGCCCGACTGTGAAGTGACGACGCCGATCGGCACCTGTTCCAACTGGGGACCGTACTTGTTGACCGGTTGCGTGGCCGCTATTTTTGCGGGGCGGCTGCGGCGAAAGATGCCGCGGCGCGGAGCGCCCGGCACCCTTCCTCCTTCGGGCAGCAGCGTTTGGATCTTCTGGGCGGTCGACGTCTTGAACCAGATCGGATTGAGGAAGTAATAGCCTTCGCCATAGACCTGCTCCTGAATGCCCTTGTAACCCTTGTCCAGGAGTCCGGATGGGATGACTCGGTATTCGTTCGAGTTGGGGTTTGTCGTTCCCAGTTCGCGGGTGACGACCATCGTCTGGCCCAACGGCACCTGGATCCGCCAGAAAAACCAGACCCAGGACAACAGGAGCAGGGCGCTGATGAGCAGGGTGGTGCCGAGTGCGGAGGATAATTTGCCGAGCCTGCTGGTCTTCTGCATGTCAGACATCTACTTGCCTCCCTTGATCGTGGCCCCGCGGAATATCTCCTGGAACATCTTGGCGAATTCTCCCTCGGTGTTGCCGAGGATGTACTGGATCGATGGAGCCAGCTTGCGCAGCAACTCGTATCGGGCCAGGCTGCTGCCACTACCAAAAGCCTCTTTTGAGACGAGGAAGCCGGCGGCCTCTGCCAGGTTTTTCTGGCGAATGACCGTCGCGGCCGCCTCGGCGCGCTTGATCTGGGACTTGACGTCATACTCAGCGGAAATCTTGTCCTGTTGTGCGACCTGCTGTTTCTGTCGGGCCTCGATCTTACCGACTTCCACCTCCTCCCCGGCCTTCGTCGCGAGCGCCTCCATGACGGCTTCAATCTCCTTCAACCGTTTCTCGCGATCTTGCAGGACCCGAGTCTCTTCGAACGAGATGCGCTTCTTTTCCTTCTCGATCTCGCCAATCAGCGCCTTCAATTCCTCCTTCAGTTTGTAGCGCTTTTGAATGATCGTGGCGATTTCATGGGGTGGTTTGATGTCGGTGATGCGGGCTGCCTCGATCTCGATGTGGTACTTCTTGCAGTTCTCGGACAGCTCCTTGCTGAACTCGTTCTGGAACTTGGTGCGTGTGAGGCCTCCGATGAACTGGGCGGCGGGATACTCGGATCCCTTGATTCGGCTCCAGGAACGTGCCTCCGGCAGGATCAGCTTTTCCTCGATCGCCTTCTCTGCGGTCGAGGTGGTGTCGATGAACTTGACATATGCCATTGCCGCCTCGCGGGGATTGATCCGCCAGCGGACTTCGCCGCTGAGCGTGATGTCGAACCCGTCCTTCGAGGGGAAGTGGATCTCGTCCTGGTCGGTCATCTTGAGTAGCTTGGACCGCACGTCGACCGGAATGATCTTCTCGGCAAACGGGTTGACGTAGTAGGTTCCGGGCGACTTGGTCTCCTCGTGGACGCCGCGCATGTCCAGCCCGTTTTTCTCTGACTTGGAGATCACGTAGAGGTTCTGGGTGAAGGTCGCCTTCCCGTGCAGCTGCACTCGCACGCCGACATGGCCGGGCGGAACGATGACTGCGGGCCGGATCAGCACGGTCTCGGCCCGAGTGTTGAGCAAGTATCGGCCGGGTTTCAATGGCTCGCGGATGATGCCCTTGAACTGGTCGTCTTTCGAGGCCAGGGTTTGGCCAGCCGGTAATTCTTTGCCGTGCAGGCGGACCTTGATGCCCACCTGGCCCTCCTTGATGACGACCTGCTTGATCCGGAACGAGTCGTAGAGGATCGGCAGGAGGAAATGGATGCCTTCACCTAGCGGGTCGGGTTGGACCCCGCGCTGCCCCGCCTTTACGACGATTGCGCCATCCAAACCACCCGGCTGCCATGCTGGAATTGGGCCCCATCTATTGATGACGACCAGACCTTCACCGACCTGAACCACGTTGATCGACATCAGAATCTGGAGCAAGATCAGGACGACGAAAAAGCCAGCGAGGTAGAGCCACCAGCTTCGCCGAAGCTTGGAGCCGAGCTTTTTGAAGCCTTCTGCTTTCATACGTCAGTCCTCCTGGAAAGTCCGATCACCCCGGGTATTGAATAAATTCAATTGTACTCTTGAGGTGGGGTATCGCCACCGGGTAGGGCACAAAAGCCTGATGGTAACTTTGCGGACTGATACAATGGGGCCAGACACCTGTAACGTAAGAACCCGGTTATCGTCACTGGGGGCTGGGTGACTCGAGTCCAGTGAACGCGGGAATGTGGAAGAACATGATTGTGACGCAAGGTCGAACCTGGCGATGCTTCGCAGGATGTGGGCAGATCTGATGGCCGCCACAAGCGGGTATTGCAGCAGCAGTTTGGTCGCCTCGGCGTGCGTGTGTCGTCTGCGCCGTGGGTCGATCAGCTAGAGGAGATTTGCACGGATCGCGGGGTGCTCTGGGAGAAGCACCTCACATTGATCGGGCAGGTTCGAGAGCACTTCCAGCAGGTGCTCGATCCACTGCCCGCTGATGCCGAACGAGCCGCGCTGATCGCACGTCTCGACGGCACCCAGATTCCCGAGGCGTTTTATCTCGTCCACGCATTGCACCGGTCGCTCGCAGTTCCCGGAGACGTCTGTGAACTGGGGGTGGCGGGCGGGGCGACCTCGGCGCTGATCGCTCACGAGCTGCTCACCACCGACCGGCAGCTCTGGCTGTTCGACTCGTTCGAGGGGCTGTCCGCGCCGACGGCAGAGGACGAACTGATCGATGACGTCAACGATCTCGGTTCGATGGACGCGTACCAAGGTGTGTTTGCCTATCCCGAGACGGCGGTGCGCTCGCGTGTGGCCGAGGTTGGTTTTCCCGAACAGCGAACGCGGGTCGTCCCGGGGTTCGTCGAACAAAGCCTGGGCGAGGGACGTGATTTACCAGAGCAGGTCTGCTTCGCTTACGTCGATATGGACTTAGACCAACCAATCCAGGTCGCCCTCGATTTTCTGCACGACCGTATGCCGCAGGGTGCGCAGATCATGGTCGACGACCATGGTTTCTTTTCGGCCGGCGCCCAGAAGGCCGTCGATGCTTTCGTCGAGCAGCACGCCGGAGCATGGGTCCTCGAACTGCCGGAGGTGATGCCGGTGCCCTTCTGTATTCTCTCCAGGAGTCAGTGAGCCCCCGGGCAGGGCCCAGGAACCTCGTTGTGTCGGGAGGGAGTCTCCCTGGCGGTCTTCAGGTGACCAGGGCCTTGCGCACGATCCGAAACTTGCCGTCCTCTGTGGGTTGGCGCAGTCCCGGCTCGACGATCTGTACGGTGGCCTCAGACGGCGGGGGAGAGTCATGGCCGATGTACCGATGAATCGCGAGTCGGTAGGGCACCTGCTCGCCAGGCTGGCCGAAGGGCTCGACGCCCAGCTCGGTCATCAACTCGTCCAGCGCTTCCCGCATTCGCGAGAACAGATGTTTCTGGTCCGGGTCGACAGCGGGTAGTGCGATCGTCAGTTCGGCCCACACCCGGTGGATGGGTCCCAGCATGCGCTCCACTCGCTTCTCGCTCTCGCGGCGGAACCGCTCCGACATTTCGACCGCTGCCTCCTCGCGAGCCATCCGGCTGGCCCGCTCGGCGTAGGCTTCCAGTGCTCGGATTGCGGTCTCCGAGACGCCCAGCTGGGCCAGGATCGAGCGGCCGATGTGATCCAGGATCCAGGTGCCCTGGGCCAGACGGTTGAGTACCATGTTCTGAGCCGGGGCTCGCCAGTTGGGGCTGGCCAGCAGTTGGGCCGCGGTGTTGCACGAGGCCGTGCTGCGGTCCTCCGCCTGCGAGACCAGCCAGGGCAACAGCTTCTCCTCCCAGCCACGATTGCCCGCCTCTTCCTGAACCCAGGCTGCGACCGCGGGGCGAACCTCGCGGCAGACGTGGATGGCGTTCAGAACTGCCATTCGCCAGCTGTCGAGCGTGGGCGAGAAGCCCAGGCTGCCTAGCTTTTCCAGGAGCTTGGGGGGCGACTTGCGGTTGATCGCTCGCTGTAACAGCTCGGTGAACCACTTGCCGGGCTCCAGCGCCTTGGTCTTCTCGAGTGCTCGAGTATCAGCCTGGTCCAGCAGCTTGGCGTAGCGGACCTCCTTGATTCTCTGGATCCGCAGTCGGGTCAGGTTCTCCACGTCTTCCGGATAGTGCTCCTGGAAGTGTTTGGTGAAGCGGTCGAGCAGGCGGGCGTCGTAGAGGCCGAGCGCCAGGCCGACGCCGGCTCGACGATGCAGCTGGTTGACGGTCAGGGCGGTCGGCGATCCGAGCATCGCTTCGAGGATCGGGCTGTGCAGTCGGGCGGCTGTTCGCAGTACGCGGGCCAGCAGATCGACTCGCCCGTCCCGCACGACCTGGCGCATATAGCGCCGGATGACCTTTGTCGAGGTGACCTCCTCCTCGAGGATTTGGCGGATCGCCTCCTCCAGCTCTCGGTCACTTTGGCTGCGCGCGGTCAACAACATCGTCCCCAGTATATCCTCAGCCGGGACGAGCACCACTGCCACGACGCGGAAGCCCCCTCTCTCGGCCCGTCAAGGTACCTGAGTCGAGGGGGGGGCGATCAGCCACAGCAAGAACGTGAACAGGATCGCGCCGATCCCCAGGATCGGCACCAGCAGCGCCCAGATCAGGTAGAGCAGCAGATATGTGATCCCGAGCAGGATCGAATGGGTTGACAGTGCCTGCATGTCGGCTGATGTGCCCGAGATGAACCCCATGTGGTGCGAGAGGCCACCGATCCAGGCGATGCCGTATAAAGAGGCCAGCATCAGGCCGTAGACCAGCATGCCTCTGGGCGAGATGCGATGGCGGGGATGCTCACTGCTCATTGTGATTTCTGGGGGAAAGACATTTCTTGGTCGAGGTGACACGGTGACGAGCCGTAGGGCGGCTTGTAGGCCAGGGTGACGCGGACACCGTCATTTGCCGAGCACCTTGCGCCAGAGCGGTCCCTGCACCAGCGCGTAGAGCAGCACGGCGTCACCCACCTGGTTGCCGGCCTGGTAGCGCAGTTGCCCATCCGTCTCGCTGGGGAAGCCAGCAAACTCCAGCGCTGTCAGCAGCCCGTACAGGTAATCGTCGTCCCCGAAAGCGCTCGCGCCGAGAAAGGCCAACCCACTG
The DNA here is from genome assembly GCA_964486115.1 of uncultured Planctomycetota bacterium. Taxonomy (GTDB): domain Bacteria; phylum Planctomycetota; class JACQVV01; order JACQVV01; family CAZANL01; genus CAZANL01. The sequence continues at coordinate 452 of CAZANL010000076.1, read as the reverse complement.
GCTCCTGCGTTGGCGCCGACGATCGGAACGGTCGGGCCGGAGTCGATGTCTACCCGCCCTTTCGCCGAGAGCGGCCACTCGCGGGCGAAGGAGAAGCCGCAGATCGTGCCGGCCAGTTCTTTTTTGGCGCG
>CAZANL010000076.1:0-311 GCA_964486115.1 uncultured Planctomycetota bacterium | reverse complement strand
ATCGATCAGCTGCAGGCAGTGGGCGGCCATGAAGATCGAAGATCCCTCGGGCCCATCGAGGTGATCGCCAGCCAAGGTGAAGCTCGAGATCAGCAGACCTGTTTTCGGGTCGACAAGTCGTTTCTTCGCGATGGCCAGCCAGCCGTCGAACAAGGCCTGATGGCTGCGTCCATCGAGGGTGTCCGAGATCTTGATCGCCGCCAGCGCCGCACTGTTGCAGAACATCCAGCACTCGTCCGGGTAACTCTCGGCGAGGAGGAGAGGACTTTCGGCCATCTGTGCGGCAATGATGTCGACCCGTCTGGCGAGCT
>CAZANL010000075.1:0-12477 GCA_964486115.1 uncultured Planctomycetota bacterium | reverse complement strand
GGTTTGATGCGGCGGAAGATGTAGAACAGGCCGAGAAAGAAGAAGGCGAGGTATGGCATCCTGCGGAAGACCGGTTTGACGCCCGCCACGTCATCGCGAAGGGCGTAGTCGCGCGGATTGACGAACAGCTGATAGAAGTTTCGCAGTATCTCGTTGTGGTCATGGGCTGCGGTCAGATGTGTCGCAATCCCCTCGCTGCCGATGCCGACGCGATCGACGAACGGTGTCTTGGTCTGGTAGGGCGTCCTGCGGAAGTCGCCGAGTACCGATTGGTGGAAGTACAGAGTGACGCCGAGCCAGGGCAGGGCGGCCGCCAGAAAGATCCCGAGCGTTCTGGCGGTGAAGGATGCCCCGCCCTGGGCAAGCGTGCGGACCAACAAGATCAGCAGCGCGGGCAGCAGCAGCACAGGATCGACGTAACGACTGGCGAAGTCCAGGCCGAACAGAAAGCCGAGCCCGAGGCCATGCCACGTCGTCAAGATCTGGTTGCGAAAGATCAAGGAGCTGAGATAGATCAGCAGCGTGCTGGTGAAGATGTTGTTCACGCTGCCCAGATAGAACTTCAGCATCGGGGTGGTGGCCAGCAACAGCAGCAAAGCGGCGTGGGCCCACTCGACTCTGAGGAAGATGCGCAGCAGCAGGTACAGGTGCATTGTCGTCAGGGCAAACAGCAGCATCGAGGGCAGCAGGAAGGGATTTCCGTTGTACGTGCCAAACAGCCCTAGCATCGGCATGCCGATGCCGTGTGAGAACCCTTCGGCCATCAAGCTGCCCTGGCGGATCTGCTTGGCCATCCGCGCATACTGTACGGCGTCCGGTTCGAGCAGCACGGTGAAGGTGTCGAACCGTGTCCCTAGCACCGTCAGCGCCAGGTGGAAGACGAGCAAGCCGACGGCGAAGGCCAGGAATTTCTCCCGAGCCGAAATCTCAGTCATGCTTGCGGAGCAACTGGCCCAACTCCTTGGCTCGCTGTGAGATGGCGTTTAGCACCACGCCGGTGAGCAGCGCCAAAACACCGACGATGACCGCGGTCAGCGTATAGCTCTCGGGGAGCCCCCCGAGGTGGAACCCCAGTGCGCAACTCCAGATCAGCATCGATGTCAGGCCGAAGAAGGTCAGGGGCTTGTAGTCCTTCAGTAGCCGGATCATCGAGAAGAGGATGATAAACCCGTCGCGGAGTGTGGAGATCTTGGACAGGCTGCCCTCGGGACGCGCCTTGTAAGGGCTGACGACCTCTCGAATGACGAAGTGGTTCTCGAGGGCCTGGATCGTCAGCTCGGTCTCGACTTCGAAGCCACGTGCGTTGAGCGCGATGCCCTTGGCCAGTCCGCGATCGAGCGCACGATAGCCGCTGAGCAGATCACCGACCTTGATCCGAAACATGTTGTTGATCAACAGGCAGAGCAGCTTGTTGCCGATCAGGTGCAGAGGCCGGAACGATCCCGCGGCAAACTCTGTCAGGCGCAGTCCAACGACCATGTCCGCTTGGTTTTCGGCCAGCGGGGCCACCAACTCTCTCCAATGAGCGACGCTGTAGGTGTCGTCTCCGTCGATCAGGATGTAGATGTCGGCGTCGACCTCCTCCAGCATCCGGCGGACCACATAGCCTTTGCCTTGGCGTGGCTCTTTGCGCACCACCGCGCCGGCCTCGGCGGCCAGCTCGGCGGTTCGGTCCGTGGAGTTGTTGTCGTAGACGTAGACCTCTGTATCGGGTGCGTGTTCCCTGATGTCGGAGACGACCTTGGCAACGGTCTGCTCCTCGTTGTGACACGGGACCAGCCACGCGATCCTCGGCTGTTTGATCTGATTGTCGCTCAAACGGCCCGGATAATAGGGGAATTGCGGGTTAATTCAAGATTCATCAGTCCCGCGCAGCAGGCAGTGTTCGCTGCGGAAGGTTCGCTCGTCGCCGTCGGCCATCTGCAGTACGATCCCCTCGAAAAGCGAGAGTCGCCGGACCACGCCGTGGTGAACCACCGTTCCCTCCTGAAGAACGACCGGCTGGTCGATCTGGCAGCAGCGGGCCAGCCAGGCTGCTTCGAGCGCATCGAATCGCCCCGCGCAGATCTCCTCGTACTGTGCGTTGAGTTGTGTCAGCAGACTGTTGAGTAGCATCGCGCGGTCCACCTGGCGGCCGGTCGAGAGCTGGAGGGACGTGGCTCGATCCCGTAGCTCTGGAGCGATCTGATCGGTCGTCTGATTGACGTTGATCCCGATCCCCAGGACATAGCCCTCGCAGTCTGATTTCGTCTCGATCAGCACGCCCGCACATTTCTTGCCGTTGATCAAGATGTCGTTGGGCCACTTGATCTGGGGCACAGCATCAGTCTGCTCCTCGATCGCCAGTGCCATCCCGACGACGGCCATGATCGGGAGTGCGGCGATCTGAGCGGCTGGAATCTTCGGCAGTAGGAGCACCGAGAACCACAGCCCGGACCCCGCTGGCGACTCCCAGCGCCGACCTTGGCGGCCGCGGCCGCTGGTCTGGCGGTCAGCCAGGACCACGACTCCCTCCGGACTGCCCTTGCGCGCCAGCTCGAAGACCACGTCGCTGGTCGAGCCGAGCGATTCGTGGCAGCTGATGCTCTGGCCGAGGCGGCTGGTGGGTGGCCGATCGAGCAGCTCAATCCAGCACATCACGCACCAGCAGCGACAGATCCAGGCAGGGTGCCGAGTGGGTCAACGCCCCGACGGAGATGCGAGCCACGCTACGGATTGTCGCCAGCGAGATTCCGCCAGAGGCTTCGAGCGTCACCGAAGTCGGGTGTTCGCGGGCTATCCTGACGGCCTCGGTCAGGGTGGCCCGGTCCATGTTGTCCAGCAGGATCGCATCGGCGCCGCCAGACAGGGCCCAGCCCAGCTCATCCAGAGATTCCACTTCGACCTGAACCTCGTACCGGCCCCTGCCCGATTCGACCGCGCGGCGCACGACCGCTTGGAAGCGCTGGGCATTGCCCTTCGCGCACGCGGCGCGCAGGTGGTTCTCCTTGATCAACACTGCGTCGTGCAGACCCATGCGATGGTTCACGCCGCCGCCCATCGCGACAGCGTGTTTCTCCAGGCTGCGCAGGCCGGGCGTGGTCTTGCGTGTGTCGAGTAGTTGAGTGGCCGTGCCGGAGAGTGCCGCGGCATAGCTGCGTGTCAGCGTGGCAATCCCGCACAGGCGGCCGAGCAGGTTGAGCAGTGTTCGTTCTCCTGTCAGGATCGGTCCGGCCGGGCCCCGTAGTTCCGCAAGGCATGCTCCCGGAAGCACCGACTTACCGTCGTCGGCCGCCAGCTCGACCAGGACGGACCCAGACAGTTCGGCGTAGACTGCCGCCACGAGGGACAGCCCGGCGACCACTCCCGGCGCCTTGGCGACGATCTCCGCTCGGACGTCAACGGTCTCGGGTAGGGTGGTCTCGACGGTCAAGTCGCCGGATCCGATGTCCTCCGCCAGCATCTGCTGAATTGTCTGGGAGTCGAGCATCTGGCGGAGAGTAATGGCTGGCGAGGGTGCTTTCAACTCCTGGCTGGGTGATAGTCGGTTCTGCGGGACAGGGATCATGGGGTGCGAGTGGTCGATACTCGCTCCCTTGTCCGGCTGATCCGGTTGCCAACTGCTGGTCGCTGTTTGAGCATCCGACGAGCGCAGGGTGCCTCTCTGCGCGTTTCCGAACAGCCCGGCTATTGCGACAACTTGTCTCGATCGGGTAGTGTGACGCGATGTCGATAGCCTGGCCCACGCGCGTCTGCTGGTGTGTCGATCCCCCGCTCTTATCGGCGTTTGCGGTCCGGCGCATCGAAGGGAAGCTGGTGATCGCAGCCGGGTGCTGGTGTGGATTCAGTGGAGGGGAGAGTGCGAGCGGGCCTGCGCCTCACCGGCCGGTGTGACCGGTCTCCGATCGAGAGCAAGAAACGAAGGCAGATCTGTAGATGTCTGTGATACGTAGCACTGTCGCCAGGCGGGTCCCAGTTCCCCGTGAGCCGGATCGGGGGGATGGATGAGCCCGGGCAAGGAGCGCGCCGTGATCACGGTTGCCCTGATGTTCTTCGTCTATCCGCTCTACCATCCGCTGAGTCACTATGGCGCCCACCGGGCGCATTCTCCCGCGATCTTCATCGACCACTGGGTGCCGCTGGTCTCCGAGTGGATGTGGGCCTACTTCATGGTCTATCTTGCCGCTCTGATGCCGTTGGCAGTGGTCCGCATGCCAGCCCTCTTTCGCCGGATGGCGTTTGCCTATCTGGTGACGATGATCGTCAGCTTCAACATCTTCTGGATATTTCCGGTGCGAATGACGCTGCGTCCCGACAGCCCGGTCGTCAACTCGTTCGCCAGCTGGGGGCTGAGGTTGACCTATCACCTGGATCAACCGCTCAACTGCTTTCCCTCGTTGCATGTCGGGATGGCTGTCCTGGCGGCGCTCTCCTGCTGGAGAGTAGACCGGTTCTGGGGGACCGTGATGATCGGCATCGCGATGGCGATTTCGGCGTCCACGATGCTGGTCAAGCAGCACTTTCTGGTCGATGTGATTGGGGGCACTCTGGTCGCCGTTGTGGCCTACCGCTTGATCGTCATTCCATACCGGGTCGAGGGGCGAGCTCCCCTGGAGCTCCGGTTCCCGCGCTGGGTTGGCGGATTACTGATGTTGGTGTACTGGCTGCTGGTGCTGGCGATCTACCAGTTTGGATACCGGGCGGGATGGCAGCCGTGGTCCGCAGCCTGATCCTGCTCTGCCTGCTAGCAGGTGCCGCACGCGGCGATGCGTTGGTGACGGCGGTCGAGCCGGGCAGCGCTGCCTTTCGGGCCGGTTTGCGGCCGGCGGACATCTTGCTGAAGGCCGATGGCGTGCCGGTAAGCCAGCTGCTCAACCTGCGGTATGCTGCAGCTGTGGCTGGTAAATCGGGAGCCGCCAGCTGCGAGTGAGTATCCGGCGCCGGGGGCGTCGGCTCGAGCTACTATTGGGGCTGGATCTGGCCGGCCTGGAGTTGCAACCTTACGATCCGCCTGACCGCTTGGCGATCGCGCTGGACAGCTATCAGCGATCGCGCGATGCCAAGCGGTTGCGAGAGTCGCTGCGCAGGTACCTGGACTGGGCGCCCGGTCTGGGTGATCGGTTGTTGACGCAGAGCATCCAGCAAGCGAGTGCCGATGTGCAGGGTGCGAAGACCCGACAGGCCCACGCCGACCTGCTTGCATCGGAGCTGTCGGCGTTGATCGAGGAGCTTCGGCCAGGCCCGCGACGTGCGCTACTGATCGCCGAATACGCACGCTTTCAGCGCCGCCGGGGCTGGATCAACCGCTGGGGCGAGGGGGAGCGGAAGCTGTTCATCTATGCGATGCGGTTTCAGCAGGCGGGGCTCAACTTCTACCTGCGGCGCAATTACCGTCCCGTCGTCCCCAACTGGCGGAAGGCTCTCGAGTGCTATCTGAAGCTGGGTGATCTGGACAACAGTGTCAGCGTCCTGGCCAACCTGGGACTGCTGCATCAGCGGCACGGCTCGATGGCCCGAGCGCTGCCCTACTATCAGCAGGCCTGGAAGCTTGTCCGGCCGTCGGGCCTGATCCTCGATATCGCGCTTATCGCACATTTGCTGGGCAGTGCCCATCCGGACCCTGGCGAAGCGGTGGCTGTTTTGCAAGCCGGTCTCGAGGTTGCACGGCGACTGGGGCAGCGCAACCGCCGGTTGGCATTGCTCGAAAAGCTGCTGCTGGCCGAGTTCCGGTGTGGGCGACCAGGTCGCTCCGAAGCGTGCTTGCTGGAAGCGCTGAGTTTGTCGATGGATGCCGCGGTTCGTACCCGACTGCTGCGCATGGGTGCCGGATTGGCCCGGGATACGGGCCGCCACGAGCTCGCGATCGAGCGGCTCAGGCTGGCTGTCCGACTGGCCAAGGAGCGGCGGCAGGAGGCCTTGCGGGATCTGGCGGGCGCCTATCTGGATGCTCGGGATTTCGCTGGTGCCACGGCGGTCATTCGCCAGCTGGAGGTCTCGACGCTGAGCAGGGCGCGTTTTCATCGCTTGCGTTCCAGGCATGGCGGCGAGTCGCATCGGGCCTTGTCCGATCATCTGAGGGCTGTTGCGATACCGGTTGGCGCAGGAGAATTGCGGACCGCAGCTCGCTGGCTGATCGATGTCCCGCCGATCTCTCTGCGGGCCTGGATCTGTGGGCGTTGACCCCAGCGCAGATTGACATTCTGGCGTGGCGGCTTAAAATGCGCGTCCTTTCCAACGAGGAGACGCGTCAATGAAAGTCCACGAGTACCAGGCCAAGGCGTTGTTTGCCGAGGTCGGCATCCCCGTCCCCCGCGGCATCCTCGCTACGACTGCCGCTGAGGCGTCCGCCGCATTCACTGAGCTGGGAGGTCCGATCGCAGCGGTGAAGGCCCAGATCCATGCAGGCGGCCGCGGAAAAGGCGGTGGAATCAAGCTGGCCAAGAGTGCGGAAGAGGCCGCCGAGGCGGCCCAGAAGATGTTCGAGAACCCACTGGTCACGCACCAGACCGGTCCCGAGGGACAGCCGGTTCGCAAGGTATGGGTCGAGGCCGGTTGCGACATCGCCGACGAGCTCTATGTCGGTCTCGTGCTCGATCGGGCTGTCGGTTATCCGGTAGTGATGGTCAGCACCGAAGGTGGGGTGGACATCGAAGAGGTCGCGGCAAGCACCCCCGAGAAGATCCACAAGGCGCACATCCGTTCCGAAACGGGTCTGTACCCTTATCAGGCGCGTGAGTTGTTCTTCAAGCTGGGTTTGGACAAGAGCCTGCTGCGAGGCTTCGTCTCGCTGGTGCAGAATCTGTCCCGGCTCTATCTGGCGCGTGACTGCTCGTTGGCAGAGATCAACCCGCTGGTGATCACGAAGGACTCACAGTGGATTGCGCTGGACGGCAAGCTCAACTTCGACGACTCGGCGCTCTACCGCCAGCGGGCGGTGGCCGAGTTGCGGGACACGGCGGAGGAGGATCCGGCCGAGCTGCGCGCGGCAGACCACAACCTCTCCTACATTGCGCTGGACGGCAGCATCGGCTGCATGGTCAACGGCGCCGGGCTGGCGATGTCGACGATGGACATCATCAAGCACGAGGGAGGCGAGCCGGCCAACTTCCTCGATGTCGGCGGTAGCGCGACGGCCGAGCGGGTCGCCGAGGCGTTCCGGATCATCACCGGGGACCCGGAGGTAAAGGCGATCCTGGTCAATATCTTCGGCGGTATCGTCAAGTGCGACGTGATTGCCGACGGCATCACCGCAGCAGCCCGAGAGCTGGAGTTGAAGGTTCCGCTGGTCGTCCGTCTGGAAGGCACCAATGTGGACAAGGGCAACCAGATCCTCGATGAGTCGGGGCTGGATCTGGTGGCGGTAAAGGGACTGGCGTCGGCGGCCCAGAAGGTCGTCGAGCTGGCGGGAGGTGCAGCATGAGCATTCTGGTCGACAAGGACACCAAGCTGTGCGTCCAGGGAATCACCGGCTCGGTTGGGGGTTTTCACGCCAAGCAGATGATCGAGTACGGGACCCACATCGTTGCCGGAGTGACGCCGGGCAAGGGCGGCCAGACCGTCGAAGACGTGCCGGTGTTCAACACGATGGACGAGGCGGTTGCCGAGACCGGCTGTAACGTATCGGTGATCTACGTGCCCGCCGCGTTTGCCGCGGACGGAATCCTCGAGGCGGTCGATGCGGGCGTCGCTCTGGTGGTCTGCATCAGCGAGGGCATCCCCGCAGCCGACATGGTCTGGGTCATGGATCGCGTGCGGAATTCCGGCACACGACTGATTGGTCCCAACTGTCCGGGGGTGATCACGCCTGGCGAGTGCAAGGTCGGCATCATGCCGGGATACATCCACACGCCTGGAGGAATTGGCATCATCTCGCGCAGCGGCACGCTGACGTACGAAGCGGTGTGGCAGGTGGGCGAGGTCGGCATGGGGCAGTCGACCTGTGTCGGGATCGGTGGTGATCCGGTCGTCGGCACGGGCTACATCGACCTGCTCGACCTGTTCGAGGCGGACGATCAGACCGAGGGAATCATCATGATCGGCGAGATCGGCGGCACGGCGGAGGAGGAAGCGGCGGCCCACATCCAGGCCAAGATCTCCAAGCCGGTGGCCTCGTTCATTGCCGGGCGCACGGCGCCCAAGGGAAAGCGGATGGGCCACGCCGGGGCGATCATCTCCGGCGGCAAGGGCACGGCAGCGGAGAAGGTAGCCGCTCTCGAAGCGGCCGGCGTGACGGTGGCTGCCAGTCCTGCCGAGATTGGCCAGGCGATGAAGGCTGCGATGGGGGGATGACGGAGGGGCTCTACCTCTTCGACATCGATCTGACCCTGATCCGCAGCGGGGGTGTGGGACTTCGCTCGCTGCGGGCCACCCTCGATGAGCTGTACGAGATCGGCGGCGTGACCGAGGGGTACATGCCCCACGGCAAGCTGGATCGACAGATCTTCGAAGATCTGTTGCTGCTTGGTGGAGTGAAGGTCAGCGAACAGACACTGGCCGCCGTCGAGACGGCCTATCTAGAGATCCTGGCCGAGGAGATACCAGGATGTCCGGGGCTACAGCTGATGCCTGGCGTTCCGGATGTTCTCGACTACCTCGAGCGCACGGCGGGTTGCGATCTGGGGCTGCTGACCGGCAACCTGCAGCAGAGTGGGATGATCAAGCTCTCTCCGTTTGGTCTGGCTCGCTATTTTCCGGTGGGCGCATTCGGCAGTGACGGCGGCGAGCGCCATGCCTTGGTGGCCGTTGCTCGCGAGCGGGCGTTTGCCTGCTACGGCAAGAGTTATCGGGATCGTCAAGTCTTCGTCATCGGTGACTCGCCCCGGGACGTCGAGTGTGCCAGGCAAGCCGGCGTGATCTCGGTCGCGGTCGCTGCCGGCGACCACGACCGAGAGACGCTGGCCGCCGCCGGCCCCGACCTGTTGCTGGCTGATCTGGGCGACCCTCAGGCGCTACTGGATGGGCTCCAGGAGTTGCAGTGAGGCTCGAGGCACCCATTCGCCAGCGGGCCTTCCGTAGAGTCAGGCGAGTGCCAGTGCTTGCTCGATGATTGGCGAGGGGGTGCCGACGCAGGTCAGCCAGAGCTGATGCACGGCCCGGGTCACGCCCACATGCAGCCGCCGGCGGGCCATCGCATCATCGGGGAAACAGGCGTGGCTGGTCTCGAGCAGAACCACATAGTCGAACTCCAGTCCCTTGACGTCGTACAGCTCGGCTACCTCGATACCGGGTCGGAAGCAGAAGTCCTGGTTGCGCACTAGGCGGAGCCCGGTCAGGCCGCTGTTCTGCAGACCCTCGTGGTAGATCCCCGACGCCTCCTCATCGGGCGCCAGCAGGACGATTGCGGCCAGTGGCTCCGCTGCGACCAGCGACTTGAGAGCGCTGGCGAGAAAGTCGACGCAGGCCCCATGATCGGTGAACTGAAACAGCTCGACCTCTGGTCCGGTGCGGGTGGTCATCGGTGGCTCGTTGTCTTCGACCAGGTCGCCCAGCACCGCCATGCCGAAGTCGACGATCTGCTGAGTCGAGCGGTAGCTCACGCGCAGTGTGTCGACGGGCGTGCCCTCCATCCCCAGCGCCCCAAAGAACCCCTCCCAAGACGTAAACCCTGTCTCTTGCATCACGTGTTGCTGAGTGTCGCCCGCCAGTGTCACGCTCCCTTGGGGGCCCAGGCAGTCGAGCAACACCTGTACCTCGAGGGGGCTGAAATCCTGAACCTCGTCGATGAACAGATGACGGTAACGCAGCGGTTTTCCCCGCTTGCGCTTGAGTGGCTTGACCCGTTTCTGGTAGGCCCTGAGTAGCAGCGCGTCGTCTTCTGGATCGAGAGCCGCGCCGTTCTTGCGGTCCCCGTCGGCCCAGTCTTGGAGGTCGTTGATCTGGCCACGGCACCAGGCCGAGATCTCCCGGAGCTCGTCTCTCTCGAAAGCACCGGGCGCGTGTTCGCTGAAGACCTCGTCGATGATTTCGTGGCTGGACAGCACACTGGCCCAGTCATCGAGGGCCTGTCGGGCGCTGGGCCGCCCCTCGACCGTGGCGACGTGTCGATTTATCGCCTCCAGCATCGCAGGGTGTAGCTTCAGTCGAACCACCTGTGGCGGTGTGTTCTCGCGGTAGACCTTGGGCAGGCGGCGGAAGTGACTCAGCCGCTGAAGTGAGGCCCACTCGTGAAATGTCAGCACCTGCACGTCGTCGACGCCGAGAGCCGGCAGGACGTGGGAGACGTAGCGTTTCAGCGCCTTTGAGAAGATCACGATCAAAGTCTGTGGGGAGTTGATCTCCGGGTCCCCATAGGCCAGCCAGGCGATGCGGTGAAGCCCGACCGTCGTCTTGCCCGAGCCGGCCACCCCCCGAACGACGACCAGGCCGCTGTCCGGCTTGGTGATCAGTCCGAATTGTTCGGCGTCGATCAGGCCGGCGATGTCCGGCAAGTGCTTGTCGGCCCGCTGGCGAAAGGTCGCCCGGCTGCCCAGCCCGAGCTGGTCTGCCCTCAGCGCCGTGCGCTCGCCGCCAGCGAGCCGTGGCTTTTCGACGGGGCGGGTCAGCCAGCTTTCATCCTGCCCGGGCTCACGAGTGAACACGCCTTCGGGGGCGTCGACTCGTTCCAGCGACATGTCCTTGATCGTCACGGTACGTCGGACGAGCACCTCGCCGTCCACCATTTCTCCGCCCAGTTCGACCCGGTACGGCTCACCCTGCTGGTAGCAGTAATAGATCTTCGAAACCGGGGCGTGGCGCCAGTCGACGATCTTGACCTCGTCCTGGATATGCGTCGATTTGCCCAGGCAGATGTCGCGCCGGCGCTCCCCCTCCTTCAGCCTGAGGTGGCCGAAATAGGGGCTCTCGGGGTCGATCGTGCTGCGGTTGCGCGCCATCCGCAGCCGGTCGAGCAGCGACAGGTGTCGGTTGTACTGCTCCTGGAGGGTGTAGCGGTCGTCTTCCAGCGCATTGCGGATATCCTCGCGGAGTCGATTCAGCTCGAGGACGATCTCCTCTTCCGACATCGGCGCCAGTCGGGGCACGCCGTGTAGCGATTCGATTACTTGATCTAGCAGGGTGAGTTCTTCGGTCACGATCGGGCTTGGCATGCTCTCTCCGAGAATGTACAGGAGTCGCTTCGAAAAATGCTGAATGTAGAACCGGCTCTTACCGGGGAGGTTCGGCTCGGTCAAGAGGTATGTCCGGCGACTCCTCAGAGACAGGGCCCTGCGGCGGCTGTCCGTTGTTCGCAGGATAGGCCATCCATCCCACCTGAATCAGTGCGGGGACGAGTAGTAGATCGGCTAGTAGCGCGACGATCAGCACCGCTGGGAGCAGTGTTCCCATGATGCGGATCGAGAAATAGTCGCTGGTGGCAAACGGCAGGAATCCGAGGCAGAGGATCACGCTGGTGATCACGATGGCTCGTCCGGCGAAGCGATAGGTGGCTCGTAGAGCCTGGGTTCGGTCCTTGCAGCGAGCGGCTTCGAGCCGATAACGCATCAGAAAGTGAATCGTATCGTCGACGCCGATGCCGATGGCCAGCATTGCGATGACCAGCGTGTCGGAGTCGATCTGTTCCCAGAAGGCCCCCACGTAGCCGGCCACCATCAGCAGGGGGAGCACGTTGGGGACCATCGACCACAGGCCGACCCGCAGCGAGCGGGTGCCGATCACCATCATCAGGGCAATCACGATCAGCGACACGAGGATCCCGTTGCGCTGTCCCACGAGGATGCTGTCCAGCCATCCGCCGAGCAGGAACATCAGGCCGGTGATTTCGAGTCGTGTCTGGTCGCCGAGATGGCGTCGGCCGATGCGGGCGATCTGGCGGCCCGTATCGTGGGTTTCCCGCATGCCGTATCGCTTCAGCCTGACCGCCAGCCGGAGCACTCCCCGGTCCAGATCGACCAGCCGTTCGATGCCATGCCCTTTGGCCAGCTTCAGCCAGGGCAGCAGGCGCCCGAGCTGACCCTTTCCGCCGACCTGCTGATCCAGATGGCGCAGCAGGCCAACCACGGAGATCACCTTGTCCACCGTTTGGAGCTGCGCCACGTCCTCCTCGAACGCCGCAACCTGCGTGATCAGCTCCGGCGTCAGGGGGGCTTCGATGAACACCTCGATCACATTGGTGCCAGCGAAGTGATGGGTGAACAGTTGCTGGTCTTGCCGAAAGCGGTTGGTTTCCGAAAGGCGTTGCTCGAAGTCGGTCTCGATCTTGAAATCCAGCAGCCCGAACCCGGCGGCGAGGATCATGCCGCTGAACCCGGCGATGACCCAGCGTGGGCGGCCGGTGGCCAGGCCGACCATGCGGTCGAGGAGGCCGCCGAGACAGTTTCGACGGCTGGCGGCCGCTGCCACGGCAGGCGTCGGAAACAACGAGAGGACGATTGGCACCAGCGTCATTGCAAGCAGCAGGGCCACGCTGACACCGAATCCGAGTATCACTCCGAGTTGCCGGAAGACCGGGGTGGGGACCAGTGACAGACAGACGAACCCGACGAAGGTCGTGGCGGAGGTGAG
>CAZANL010000074.1:0-12586 GCA_964486115.1 uncultured Planctomycetota bacterium | reverse complement strand
AGCCGCCTCAAGCTCAAGAGCATCCAGAAGAAAAGCCAGATGATCCGCTTTCTGATCGACAGCAAGCGCATCGGGATCCTCGCGGGCGAGGAAATGCTCTTCGATAGGGCGGTCGAGGACGTCTCCGACGTGCAGTTCCGTTTCATGGGTTTTTCGCGCAACCCCGACGCCTTCTTCAAGGTCACAGACATCAAGCTCACCGGGTCGGTCTCCGAGGCCAAGTACACCCGGGTGATCGAAGAAAAGCGGGCCTGGAAGCTGCGCCAGATGGACCGCGGAGAGGGCGCAGACAAGGACGACCCGACCAACCTCCCGGTCATCGGCTCGGAGTACAGCGCCCAGCTCGCCCCCAGCGAAGGGCTGCCCTACCGGGAGGTGATCTCGGCCGTCCAGACCTATCTCAAGCAGCCCGACCCCTCGGGTCGGTACATGATCATCGAGGCCATGGAGCGCTTCGAGAAAAAGACCAAGACCTGCCCTGCGTTCTATTTCTACCGGGGCTGGTTCCGCAACATCAGCGGCGAGTACAAGAAGGCGCTGGTAGATTTTGACCGGGCGGTACAGCTCGAGCCCAACTTCCACGAGGCGATGGCCCGCAAGGCGGATGTGCTGGACACACTCGACAGGACCGCGGAGTCGGCGCGGAACTGCCGCCAAGCGCTGGAGCTTCAGCCCGACTACACCTTCGCGCTCACCCTGCTGGCGATACAGAAGTTCTACGGTCGCAAGACACGCAAACAGGGACTCGAGGCCATTCGGCAGATGGAAGTGGCCGCGGTTCTGGCTCCGAAGAACCGCGGCATTCGCGAGAAGATCAGCCAGCTCAGATCCGTTCTCAAGGGTCCACCATGGCCACGCGTTCATCCATCGGCACGGCAGAGCGCACGCTACACTATTCTCACCGACCTGCCCGACAAGCAAGCCAAGGAGATGATTGCCGAACTCGAACGGATACAGCTCCAGTACCGCCAGTTCATGCCACCGCGAGAGGTGAAGATCCGCAAGGGATTGGGCTACATCTTCGCCACCGAGGCAACGTACCTGATCTACCGAGAGTTGACGCTGGGCGCCAAGCCATCCCACAACACGCTGGGCTACTACCACCCCGGCTACAAGCACCTGCACCTGTTCAAGGATCAGGAGGACACCGGTACCAAGACGGTCGCGGCGACCTCGGACACCCTGCGCCACGAAGCATGGCACATGTACGTCGACAACATCGTGCCGACAATTCCACGCTATCTCAACGAGGGACTGGCCGAGTACTTCGGCGCGATGATCATCGAGAAGGGCAAGCCGCTGCGCCACGGGATCCAGAAGGGCCGACTGAGTAATCTACTGAAGTACCCCCAGTGGATGGTCTCGACCAAGACCTTGACGGCCTACAGCACGCGGGAGTTCATGACATACCCACTGGCCTATCCGCACGCCTGGGCCTGGGTTTACATGTGCCTGGTGCACCACCCGGAAAAGTACAAGTCGCTGTTCATGAAGTTCGTCGAAGCGCTGCGCGCCGGGCAATCGAACGAAGAAGCGCTGGACAACATCTTCAACCCCGCTGATTTCACGCAGATGGACACCGACCTGAAGGCCATGATTACCCAGCTAGCCAAGCAGCTGGAGCAATGAACACCCCCGCGACCCGCTGCGGCTTCTGTGCTTTCGTTGGGCGAACCAATGTGGGCAAGTCCACCCTGATCAACGCCCTGGCCGAGACCAAGGTCAACATCACCAGCTCCAGACCCCAGACAACTCAGCAACCGGTTCGAGCGATCTTGACCGAAGGGGCCACACAGATGGTCATCTCCGACACGCCGGGACTGCACCGCCCAAAGGACACGTTCGGCAAGACCCTGATCCGGCGCGCCTGCCAGACCGCTTCGGCCGCTGACCTGCTGGTCGCCGTGGTGGAGCCGGGCGACCGACCAGACGGTGGGACACGCTATCTGATCGACTGGTTGACCCGCTGGGACATCCCCACGCTGCTGGTGATCAACAAGGTGGACCGCCTGGGTCGGACCAGCCCCAAGGCGAGACAAACCGCGGAGGCCCTGGCCGAGCTGGCCGAGTTCGAGTTGATCATTCCCACCAGCGCGACCCGCGGGACCGGCCTGGACGTGCTGCGCCACGAACTGCTCAGCCGAGCTCCCGAGGGGCCCCACCACTATCCTGAAGACTGGATTACCGACATCCCCCAAGACATGTTCGTCTCGGAGACGATTCGGGAAAAGGTGATGCGGCTGACTCATGACGAGATCCCACACCAGGTGCGTGTGGATGTGACCCACCTGACACAGGAGCCAGATGGGACGTTTCGCATCAGCGCGACGATCGCCTGCGGGCGAGAGACACACAAGCAGATCCTGATTGGCAAGGGGGGCCGGATGATCCGTGAAATCGGCACCCAGGCCCGGCTCGAACTGCAGGAACTGACCGAACAACCCGTGGTGCTGAAGACGCGCGTCGTGGTGGACAAAGCTTGGCGCCGAGAGAAACACTCGTGAGAGACGGATTTCTGAAGATCGCGCTGTGCGCTGCGGCCTGCCTCTGCAGTGCTCTTCCAGCCTCGGGGCGGGTCAGCGACGCCCGCTGGAAACAACTCCAGAGGCAGTCGAACGCTCTGTGGGCAACGCGGAAGTTCGCCAAGCGGCGGCAAGCGTTGGGTCTCCTGGGACAAGCCGATCGAGAAGAAAGCGCGCGAGGACTACTCGCACTGCTCGACGACATCGCAATCGCGGCGCCCGAGCAACGCAAGCAATATGGCACGTTGCGGCAGGAGTTTGACGGGAAGATGGCCGAGCGGGACCGTCTCTACAAGCTCAAGCGCTCTGGCAACCGCAACTGGACCGAGCAGGAACACGAACAGTACGACCGACTGATTCGCCGGTTCAAACGCTTGAACCGGGATCTGGGCCGGCTCGAGAAAGCCCTCACGGAAGCCGACATCCTGCGCCACGATGTGATCGAAGCGCTGGCCGCCTCGAACGACGGCAGGGCGCGAGCCGCGCTATACGCAGACGGGTTGGCCAGCAAGCACCCCCACGTGCGCGGCGCCGCAGTGCAGGCCCTCTGGCAAGCGCGTGAAAAGGACTGTCTGTCCTCCATCCGTGCGCTGTTCACTGATCCCGATCCAGGAGTGGCATCGATGGCGCTGCGCGCATTCGGCGCGATCGCTCCGTCAGCCGACGAGCAGTCCGGCAAGAGGCTGATTGCACAGCTCCAGCACCGGGACTGGCGTGTGCGGGATGGCGCCATCACGGCCCTGGGGCAACTGCGCCACCGGCCAGCCGTAGGAGCTCTGGTCGAAGCGCTCGAGCGTGAGAGGGGACGGCTGACCGGCGACCTACACCAGGCACTGTCCCGCATCACCGGCTTCCCATTCGGCAACAGCCCGGACAGCTGGAAGCAGTGGTACTCGGCCAACAAACATCGCCTGGACCAGGTGATCCAGCAGAAAAAGACCGCACTGAAGAGCGGCCACTCCTTCGGAACCGTGTCCTTCTACGGCATCCAGACCAGCTCCCACCGGATCTGCTTCGTCATCGACGTCTCTGGCAGCATGAAAGAGAAGGCCGGCGCGATCGACCCCAGGATCGCTGGCGTCGATCGCCGTTATCCCCGCAGCGGCAGCAAACTGCAGGTGGCGCGGTACGAACTGCAAAAGGCGATCGACCAGCTCTCCGACGCCGCACGATTCAACATCGTCTATTTCAACGGAACGGTCCGGATCTACCGTGAAAACGGGATGCTGACGGCCTCCAAGAAAGACAAGGCGCAGGTCACCAACTGGCTGCGCTATCGCATCCGAGCCCTGGGTGGAACGCGGATGTTCGATGCCCTCGCGCGCGGCCTCTCCGAGGACGCCGACACGATCTACTTCCTGACCGACGGAACGCCGACCAGCGGCTATCTGACCGACCCCGCCGATATCCTCCGAGAGATCACCTCGCGAAACCAACAGCGCAACATGCACATTCACGTGATCGCCGTCGGCCAGCAGGTCGACGGCAACTTCTTGCGTCAACTCGCCGTGCGCAACCGCGGCAGCTTCGTCCACACCAACAAGTAAAAATGGCGACAGACACGAACACGACCCTCTCCGGAACGCTGACCCGATACCATCCGGCGCAGGCCCTCATACCCACGTCATCAGGGAACCCAGCAAGGTAACCCATGACCGCGACAGCCAAGCTGCCTCCGATCGACAGGCTCCTTCCCGAGGTGCTAGAAACCGCCACGTTCGCGCTGGGCTGATTCTGGGGTCCCGACTGCCAGTTCGGCAGTCTTGAGGCTGTCGTCCGTACGCGCGTCGGCTACGCCGGGGGGGGAGCAACCCGACCCGACCTATCATCGCCTCGGCGACCACACCGAGACGCTTCAGCTGGACTTCGATCCATTACAGGTCAGTTACCTCGATCTACTGGAGTTGTTCTGGACCGCCCACGACCCGACCCGCCAGATCCAGAGCCGCCAGTACAAGCGGGCGGTGTTTTACCATGACGCCGCCCAGCGAGAGCTGGCGATCCGCAGTCGCGACCAGCTGGAGAAGGCCCTCCGACGCCCTACCGTGACCGAGATCCTGCCCGCTACTCGCTTCTATCTGGCGGAGGCTTATCACCAGAAATACCACCTGAGGCAGAGCCACGAGCTCCTCGCGGAACTCACCGCGATCTACCCCATCTCGACCGACCTGCTCAACAGCACCGCGGCGGCCAGAGTCAACGGACTGCTCGGGGGGCACGACGACGGGCGGATCGACCGGACCGGCCTGGGACTGTCCGCACGGGCACAGAGCCTCCTGGGCTGAGTACGACACCCCAGCACCTGCTAGGGCCCACCGCATCCCCTCGAGGCCGCCCCGAGAACTCCGGGACGGGGCATGCTGCCCAAAAACTTCGAAATTGGGCGTGACGGATGCTCTCCTTCCTGCATCCACAAGTTATGCACCAAGACCACTCCGGCGGTCGCCTCACGATCGCCGAACCGCTCACGGGATCAATGAAGGCGATGCTGGCGATATTCAGCTCGCTGCTGGCACTGTGGATCGTCTCACCGTCATTCCGGATATTTGCCATTGAGTGGCTAGCGCTGAACCCCGACCGTGTCATCGCCAAGCTGTATCTCTGGCAGTTGGTCACCAGCATCTTCCTCCACGGTGGGCTCCCGCACTTTCTGGGAAATATGCTCTTCTTCTGGTTCTTCGGCAGCGCCCTGGCGGCGCACTGGTCGCGCCGGGAGTTTCTGGTCTTCTTCTTCTTCTGCGGCATCGGGGCGGCACTCTGCACGCTGGCCTACGACATGCTCCTGGGACGGGCCATCCCGTCACTGGGCGCCTCCGGGGCGATCTTTGGGTTGATGGCGGCCTACGCGATGATCTTTGGCGAGCGGATGATACTCCTGTTCATGATGATCCCGATCAAGGCCAGACACCTGGTCGGGGTCCTGATGGCGATCGAGTTCCTGCTCGTCCTCGGCGGCACGAGTGACGGGATCGGCCATGTCGCTCATCTGAGCGGAGCACTCTGTGGCGCCGCTTATCTATTCGTCGTCCGCCGCTGGCGCACCCGCCCCGCAGCCGCACCCGACGCGCTTCAGAGCCGATTCAGCTCGCTGGAGATCGGCTCAGACTGAGGCCGCGACGAACTGACGGCTCAGTTCCCGCCCGAGCTCGATGAACGCCTCGGCCAGGGTCGGGTGATACCAGGGCAACTGCCCGACGTCCTCCGCCGTGCCACCGTAGTGCATCATCGCCGCCGGAATGTGGATCAGGTCGTCCGCCCGTGGCCCGAGGATCTGGCAGCCGACGATTCGGCCGTTCGCGCTGTCGGCCAGCAGCTTGATCATCCCGTGACGGGTCTCCATCACGATCGCCCGCCCCTGCTGGGGCCAGTGCTTGCGGGCACACAGCACGTCCACCCCCGCAGCCTGCGCCTCCGGCTCACTCATCCCGACGCTGGCAAAAGGCGGATCGGTGAAGACCACCGACATCTTCAACCGATAGTCCTGGATCCGCTCCGGCCCACGCATCGCATTCCAACCCGCCACCTTCCCCTCCTGATTGGCCAGATGGAGGATCTGATGGCTTCCGGTCGCGTCGCCGGCAACGAACACTCGCGGATTGGACGTCTGCAGATGGGCATCATGGCTCACGACACCTCTCGACGCCTCGATACCGGCCGGCTCTAGCCCAATGCCGTCCAGAGCCGCATGTTGACCGACCGCGCACAGATAGCTCTCCGCCTCGTGCACTCGTGGCTCTCCTCGAACGTCCAGCGTGAATCGTATTCCACTCGAAGACGGCTCGAGCCGGGTGATCGTGGCCGGGGTCTCGAGCGTCCCATGCTGGTGCTCGACGAACGCGGCCTCGATCAGTGGGGTGAACTCCGCATCGACCTTCGACAACAGCGGACTGCGGTTGACCAGCAGAACCTCGACCCCGAGCCTGGCGAAAAACCAGGCAAATTCGAGTCCGATCGGGCCCCCCCCTGCACCACCATCGAGGCGGGTAGTTCGCGCATCTGCATCACCGCGTCACTGTCCAGCACAGTAACCGTCTCGATCCCCGGAATCGCTGGCGGGCTCACCGCCGAACCGGTGGCGATGACGAAACCCCGCGCCTGGTAGCGCTGCCCCCCCGCCTCGACCGTGTCCGGTCCGACAAAACGGGCCCGCGCGTCCAGTACCTCGTAGGCCGAGTTCTCTATGCTCGCCAGCTTGGCCCGCTTGAAGCGGGCCACCTTGGCCTCCTTACGCCCCATGATCGTCGCGAAGTCGAAACCTCGAGACTCGATCGACAGCCCCAGCGGTTCGAGGTGGTTCAACTCCTCATAATGCTCCGCACTGAACAGCATCGCCTTCGTCGGCATGCAGCCGCGCAGGATGCAGAGCCCGCCGAGCTCGCCGTCGTTGATCATCAGCACCCGACCACCTGCAGCAGCGGCCTCGCTCGCGGCCGAAGTGCCGGCGCTCCCCCCCCCAACACGATCACGTCATAGTCGGTATTCATGGTCCCTATTGTACAATGCGGTGGATGAAGATCCTGGTCACCGGTGGCACTGGCTTTGTCGGCGGTGCGATAGCCCGACGGCTCGTCGAGCGCGGGGATGATGTCGTCCTGCTCGTGCGCACACCCGAGAAAGCTGCGGCACTCGTTCAACTCGGAGCAGAGGCGATGCGCGGTGACCTGGCCGACAAGGAGAGCCTGACCCAGGCTGCACACGGGTGTCAGGCTGTCGTGCATTGTGCCGGGGTTCCTCGCCCCGCCTCCTGGCGCACATTTCGCCGGGCGCACGTGACCGGGACCGACAACCTCGTCTCTGCCGCCCAGGCGGCCGGAACACAACGGTTTCTCAATGTTGCCAGCCAGGCCGTCCTGTTCGACGGAACCGACCTCGACGGCGCGGATGAATCGACCCCCTACCCGACTCGCTTCATCGACCCCTACAGCCGCACCAAAGCGGAAGGAGAGCAGATTGCAATGGCCGCGCACGACCCAGGAGGGATGACGGTCGTCAGCGTGCGACCGGCTGTCGTCTGGGGGCCCGGCGACACGACAATCCTGCCGATCATGGCCAAGCTGGCCAGTGGACCGCTGGGGATACCCGCCCCTGGCGACGGCCGCAAGCTGGAGGCAACGACTTACATCGACAACCTCACCGATGGCATGTTGATTGCGCTGGACCACCCTGAAGCCGGAGGACGCTGCTACTTCATCGTGGATGATTTCGAGATCGGGGCGCGGCTGTTCCTCTCCAGACAACTCGAGGCCATCGGCGTGGCGCCGCGTTACTGCCGGGTACCCAAGATCCTGGCAGCGTCGCTTGGCTGGATGATGGACCGCGTGGCCGGGGGGCTTGGACTGCCGGTGCCTCTGGCCTATTTCGGCTATCGGATGGCGGTCACCGGGCGACGCTACGAGACGACGAGAGCACGCGAGGAACTCGGCTTCCAGCCGGCGATCGATCTGGAGGACGGACTACGCCGGCTGGCCGACTGGGCCGAGAAGCTCGGCGGCCCCGAAGCAGTCGCGAACCTGGCCTAGCACGACCTGGCCCGTGCGCCCGGACAGCACATCCACGGGAACTCCGAAGTCTCTAGCGCTTTCCCGGCGGCAGGACATCCAGCTCGATCTCGGCCAGTTCCACCTGTTGGCCCCGGCAACCGATGGCCAGGAAGCTGAGCAACAACACCCGAGCCGGATTGAACTGCGACGTCTTCTTCATTGCCGACAAGGGGATCTGGATCTGCTCCAGCTTGCCAGGCGGCTCGATCCGTTTCCGCATCCGCTGCCGCACATCTGGATTCGAGAGCTGCACGCACAGAAAGCTGTTCAGCGGCAACGTGCCCTTGATGCGAAAGCGCAGTGTCTTGTAGCGCGCAATGTTGCGCGGAACCGAAAGAAAGACCAGGTGAGCTGCTCGATCCACCCCGATACTCCAGATCGACGTCGGCCGCTTCTCGGAGCCCCCCTTCTTGATCGTGCCGCCCCACACCTTGTGGGTAGAGATCTTGTACCGCTCCTCCGGCGCAACCAGCGGCTGATTTCTCTCCTTGATCCCCATCTGGGACAGACTGGGATAGTAGACCGCCAGCTGCCGATCCAGGTCGGTGACCCGCTCGCCCAGCTTCTCCATACCCGGTCGCTTGACGGATGCCAGCAAGTTGACGGCACTCTCCAGACGACCTGCTCGTAAGGCCTGGTGAAGCGCCTTCTGGGTCGTCCCGAAGTGAGTGTCGATCCAATCTTCGATGTGCTTTTCCAGCGCATTGGCGTCCAGCTTGAGCCGGCCGCCGACATCGCCGATCTGCCTGCGAAAGCCGAGCAGCAACTCCCGGGCGCCGAGAACGTCTTGCCGCGCCAGACAACTATTCGCCGCTCTCCAGGCCTCGACTGAGGCTTGCTCGAGCGCCCCCAACTCCACCGAGCGACCGGGGTCCGCCTGACGTTCTTTTTGCCCCGCATCCTCCGGGGCACGACTCACTGATCCACTTTGCACCCTCTCTCGCCGCATCTCGAACAGCCGGTAACCGACGACCACCAAGCCTCCTAGCATGACCACCAGCACACCCAGCCGGACCCCCCATCCCACCACCCGCCGCTCCGGCTGCGGAACTTCTGGCCGTTCCCGGATCCGCGAAGAGCGAGGCACTCTGGCCGTCGCGGGACGCGAGCCACCCAGCCGCTCGAGCGTGAAGCTGAACGGTCCGAAACGCAGGGTCTCACCGCCCCGCAGCGGACGCGGCTGACTGATCCGCTGCTCGTTGACGAACGTCCCGTTGCTACTGCAGTCGTGCAACGTGACCAGTTCCGGCTCGACGACGATCCGCGCATGGTTCGAGCTGATCATATGGTCCGCTAGTAGCAGGTTGGACTGAGGAGACCGGCCGATCGTGAGCTGCCCGGCCCGCAACGCCACAACTCGATCCGTGTGGGGGGCGGAGTGACCAATCAGCTGAAACACCGGCTCCGCCGCTGGAGCACCGAGCCTCTCCAACCGAAACGGCGTCTGGCCGAATTTCAGCCGCTCACCGCCCCGCAACGTGGTCGGCTCACTGATCTTGGCCCCGTCGACGTACGTGCCATTCCGGCTGGTATCGTGCACGATCACCTGCTCGGCCGAAACAACCAGGCGGGCATGTCGGGTCGAGACTCCAGCCTCCTCGAGCCGGATCGACGCGCCACCGGCTCGCCCCACGATCACCTCGCCGGGAGCCAACGCGAGCGGTTTGCCATCGTGTGGCGGCTTCAGACCGACCAGCTGAAAATTGATCGTGGTGGACATACTGTTCTCGTTATCACCAGCCGTCTCATGGAGATCGGGCTCTGTCAGACAATGGGCTGATCCGGCTACAACCGCGGCGGGACGACCGACCACTCTTTCAGCCCGACGCACCCCAGCACAAACAACGTCCAGAAAGTGGCTTGTGTCCGAGCCTGGCCACGGCGGCAATCGCCGACAGCATCCGGTAGTTTGCCACGAAGGCTCGGATTTCTCCAGAGCGGGTGCCTGCCGGGCCGCAAGCGGAAGCACTCGGCCCAGTCACACGCCAGGGGAGACCGACGGGTGTGCACACCACGCCGATATCTTACAATAGTCGCATGTCCGGCAAGGCGAACACCCGGCCCTCGAAATCTGACTCGTCACCTGCACCTCCAGGTCAGCTGAGGAGCGAGACCTTCTGGTCCTCCTTCTGATTCAAGCGAGAATCTCACATGCGATATCCCATCCCTCTCCTCCTGCTACTGGCCTGCATCGCACCGGCCTCCGCAGAAGATAAAGCAAAAGCGAAGCTCCAACGCTTGGTGGCGCGGATCTACCAGCTCGAGAAGGTGGACACGCTCAGCTTCAGCTTCGACACTTCGGGTTTCCCCAGACAATTCGTCGCCGAGCAGAAGATCCCACTCAAGGCGACCTTCAACGCGACCTGGAACGCTCTCAGCACCACCCCCAACGGCATGGCCCTGACCATCGAGGGAGCGGCCGACGCAGACAAGACACGCCTGGTCAGGCAGATGCGCTCGTTCGCGCTGTTCGTGGTGGCGCCCTACCTGCTCCCGCAGCAACCCGACAACTTCCTGCTGCGATTTCTGGGGGACGGCTACCGCGGCACGATCGCCGGCAAGGCCCGGTTGATCTTCGAGCCCCGCATCAGGAGCAAGACCAGCCTGATCCGTGCGTCAATCACGTTTGCCCCGGAAACACAGCGCATCCAGCGGATCGAGGAGACACACGTGGGACGACCGATGGTGACCACCCTGCTCAGCTGGACCGATCACAACAACCGCTGGCTGGTGACCCGCATCACGCGCAAGGGGCCAACGATCTCCGACTTGTCCTTCGTCTACAAACTGGTCGAGGGGCGCAAGATCGTCGCCAGCGTCACCGGCGAAACCCACCTGGGTTTAGAGCGACTGAAGCTCACCATCCTGCCCGCCAAGATCCGACTGGAGATCGTCGGCTCCGGCCAGAACACTCCGTGCAAGGCCTATTCCAAGATGATCGAGGCGCTCAAACAGAAGCGCTACCGCAGATTTGCCCTCTTTTTCGACAAATCGACCCTGGACCAATTGAACATCGGGCTCGGAGCGACGGCTCGATTCTGCTGTTTGAACAAGGATTACAAGCCAGACCCCACCAAGTTCGATGCACTCAGCGCATTACTGGTCGCTCACCGCCTGGACACCAAGCAGCGCTCCGCCAAAGAGTTGACACGTATGTTCACTCAGGTCCAGGACAAGGCCAGGTTGCTCACTCAACTCTGCCAGTTCATCGATTCCAACGGTCCGCACCTCCGCCTGCGCCCAGGACACTTCGGCAAGCTCGCCAAGGTGACGACCGACGGAGACTCCGCCACAGGCACGCTCATCAGCGAAATCCGGGGTCAGCAGCTGACTCAGCCAATCCAGTTCGTGAAAAAGAAGGACGTCTGGCTGATCCACCTGATCAAAAAACAGCGCTGAACGACAACAACCGCTGAAGGCCTTTGCTGGCCATCTCGGTCTCGCCCCCATCGAGGGTCGACCTGCGCCGACACATCCGACCGACCTGCACCCGAGCCTGACGACGCAAATCAGCGAATTTCAAACGAAGATCTGGCGGCCGAATTCCCCTGCATTGATTGGGTCCCGACTGTCGCGACATTTATTGCAGGCACCCGGACCAGATCGATCTGGGCAGAGTCGGTGGGGCTCGAGGGGCGGGCCTGTTTCAGGCATCGTGCGGAGCGAGGACGGAAACCACTACCCCCAGAACAGAACAGACTGAGACACGCGCTCTTGGCTTTCACAGCGACCTACGCGGACGACTCCTTCGGAAGTTGGTGTAGCTGGCGCTGGCGGGACTTCCCGCCGGCGCCACTACCCGCAGTGGCGAAGCGCGCAAGCTCGACCCCCTAGTCCAAGAGCCGCCTGATCCAGGCGTATCTCGGCCAGGGGGCACTCGGCGGTCCTCCGCTGCTGGATGTCGCGGGTCGTTGTCGATCGAGGCCAGCAGAACTGACCGTTCGCAGGTGTTCCGATCCGGCAGCGGTTCGTGGCTTTGGCGGCCGCCCCCTCATCGGAGCGAGCTCGATCAGAGCCCGCACCATCAAGAGATGAATCGTGCGGCATTTTCGGGGGCAGGCGTCAAATCACCCACCAGTAGCTCGGCCATCACACCCAAGGCCCTCTCGTGAGAGGGTGCGGAAACACCAACCTGGGCCGCGATCTCGACGATCTGTCCGTTGAGAAAATCAACCTCGGTCGCCCGTCCCCGGAGCACGTCGACCAGCATCGCGCTTTCGATCAATCGGGCTCGGCATGCAGCAACCCGTGCCGAAAGCCGCGAAAGGAAGGGCGTGTGCAGGATCAGCGAGAGCGTGACGGGGCTGACCCCCTGGACCGGACACAGTGGGATCCGCGCCGCACGGGCAACCCGAACACCTTCCCGCAGCAACGCGCGAAAGGCACAAAAACTCGAGCGGTTATCGAAGATCTGTCCGTACGTCAGCC
The DNA here is from genome assembly GCA_964486115.1 of uncultured Planctomycetota bacterium. Classification (GTDB taxonomy): domain Bacteria; phylum Planctomycetota; class JACQVV01; order JACQVV01; family CAZANL01; genus CAZANL01. The sequence continues at coordinate 96 of CAZANL010000074.1, read as the reverse complement.
CGGTTGCGGCAGCAACGGGGTCAAAGCTCGCGTTGAGCAGCAGCTTGGACCAGACGTACCCCTCGATCTGGTCGGTCAACTCGACGCTGATCTCGG
>CAZANL010000073.1:0-12587 GCA_964486115.1 uncultured Planctomycetota bacterium | reverse complement strand
CTCGATACCAGTCTTGAGCAGATCTTTATAAGTCGTCAGCTTGGCCGATAGCAGGCGCAAGACCCGCACCACACCCTCCAGGTTCAGTGCATACTGCACCTCAGACAGTTTCCCGGGCTGAAGCAGCTGGCCGTACACCGGCACCTGGATGTACTCGCCATTGATCATCAGCTTGACGTCTCGATCACTCGCACTCTGCCGAGTGATGTAGACGCCGCCATCTTTACTTTTCGGGATCGCGTCATCCAGGTACTTGTTCAACTTGACCGTGGCAGACTTGACAACGTTTTCGACGGACACGCTGTCGGGCTGCTTGCCATCGGGCATGTAACCCAGGGTCATCTTGAGCTTTCGGATCTCGCGGTCCAACCCCTCCCGCGTGTCTTTCAGCCCTGGTATGTTTTCGCCCACCTTCAGCATGTCGATCTTCTTACGAAGATTCAGCTGGCGGGATTTCTCAAATCTCTGGTTGTAGTCGTAGGCGTAATAGCAAGAGACCAACCAGAAGACCATGAAGATGACGAAGGGAATGGGAGACGCACCGCGTCTGGAACGGGACAGAGCCATCTGAACTTCACCTCCTCAAACAACTTGGGCCATTAGCTATTAGGCTGGCCCACAAGAGTGTGCCCCTTAATACGCGTCTGACCACCGGAAGTCAAGCGCCGGCATTTGCCCGGGCTGCCTGGCACTTCACCTCCTCTGAGGCTTGGGGGCTGATTCGGACTTTCGACAGGCTCACGATCACCCAAAACAGACGATGCGAACAGTTCTGGTCATCAACTTTTCAGTCGGCGTACAGCTCTGACGGTGACGGCTCGAGCAGTCCAGCCCCGGCACTCTGCCGGCCGAGTTCGCGAAAAAGCGCCAGGCACGGCCAGGCCCGACCGGGGTCCCGGAGACGTCGGCAAGGTGCGGTCACGTCTTGGTTACCGGATTACCGCTTGAGCTCGCCGTAGAAGCCTTCTCTCCGCGCAAACGCACCCAGGGCACAGCCCGATGAGTCCGGGGCCATTTATCGGGGCTCGCTGTGTTCGCCCATGGTCTGGGTGAGCCAAGCCCCACGGCATGTGCATATTGTGCAGGCGCGGCGAAAACTGGACGCTTTCAGGCGGCCTGGGTATCCTTTGGGAAATTGACTGACCCGAGGCCTACATCTGTCGAGCTCCCTCAGCGCGTGGGGCGCTACTTGATCCGGCGGCTACTCAATACGTCGGGCGGGCAAACCGTGTTCGCTGCGCTCGACCCCATCCGCGATCAGGAGGTCGAGGTCATCCTCCAGCCGCTGAGCTTGCCAGCCAGCGCGAGCGAGCGATATAACGCGCTGACTGTACTGGACCACCCAGGCATCCTGCGGACGTACGAGCACGGTGTCCATCAGGGATGGCGCTATCTGGTCCGCGAGCCGCTCACTGGACGGTCTCTGGCTGATCTGATCGCTTGCGGTGAAACGCCCGACATCCCTTCTGCGATGCGCTACACCCTCCAGTTGGCACGGGCACTGGGCAAGGCCCATCGCTCGGGCTTGCGCCACGGCTGGTTGACGCCGGAAGCCGTTTTTCTCGATAGTGGACGAGCCCGTCTCAGCGGGTTCGGACCGAGTGATCGGGACGTGCTCCGTACGTTTCCCGAAAACCCCCACTTCATGGCGCCCGAACAGATCGGCACCCCACCCAGCTGCGATGATCACCGGTCCGATATCCATGCCCTCGGTGCCATTCTGCATTGCATGCTGGTTGGACGCCCACCGCACACCGGCCGCAGCGCTGCTCACGTTGCATGCCGCATATTGCACGCACCGCTGGTCAGCCCCCGCATCCACCGCCCCTCTCTTCCTCCAGAACTGGAGGCGATCTTGCAGCGCTGCCTGGCGCGTAACCCAGCCCACCGATACCAGTCCATGGCGGAGCTGGCCGAAGATTTGGAGCGCTGGCAAGCAGGCCAACCGGTCCAGGCCGAACCCGCTCGACTTCGCTGGCAGCTCGGTAAGGAATCGCTCTCCTCGCTGCTGGCCTGCCTGGCGTTCGCGGTGGTCGTCGGCATGCTGGAATCTTGCCCAGCCACTGCGCTGAACGAAGAGCATGTGGTCGATCGTTTGATGCGTCACCGCACCAAACAGCCGCTTGCGCCCTCTCTGGAGATCGTCGGATTCGACACCCAGCCAGTGCCGAAGAACCTGCTGTCCAGTGTGCTGGCGCGGATCATCGCCGACAAGCCAGACGCCGTGATGGTGGATGTCCACCTGGACAACCCGAAGTTCCTCAAGGACTCCGAGCGAAAACGCTTGGTTCAGGTGATCGGCCGGTCCCAGTCAGTCGTCCTGGCTCATCGACTGGCCTCGGAGCAGTTTGGCGGCGACGTACAGCCGATCACCGCGCTCGCTCCGCTGGACAACATCCAGCGGGGCTTCACGAATCTGAGGCTGGACGGCGATGGGGTCGTCAGGCGAATTGCGTACGAGCGTCCCGGACTTCCGCCGAGCGACGCATACCCACTGGCCATCCGTACACTGCGGGTGGCTGGACGCCGGCCACTGGCCCGAGAGGGGTTCATCCAGCCGGATCGCACGTTTCGAATCTCCTTTCCACCTCAGCGCCAGCTGTTCGACAGCCGAATGCTGCCTGCAGATCGTGTACTGGCGATGCGGAGGCGCGGACGGTTCACCGGCAAGATGGTGCTCGTCGGTTTCGTCGCCACGCGACCGGAGCAGATAGCCGACCGCATCCCCACGCCAACCAGCCAAAAGCTGCCTGGCCTATACGTTCACGCGGCGATACTGGACACGTTGCTGCGCAGCAACGGTGTCCGGCCCGTTCCCGATCACTGGCAGTGGAGCTTGCTGCTCGCGTGCCTGCTGGTGGTCCTGCTGGGAGGGCGACTGACCCGCCTGACAGCGCGACCAGCCATCCTGGGCTGGGCGCTGACAATCTTCCTGGCGCTGCTGATCCCCGCAGGCTATCTGCTGGCCGCGATCAAGCTGTACCACGAGAACTCTCTGCTGTTGTGGATTCTCTATCCGATGGCCGCCCTGCTCCTCGTGGGCCCGTTCAACGCCCTGATCCACCTGGAGCTCGAACGCCACCGCGTGCGCCGGCTGGCCCGTCGCCTGCAGCTGCCCGAAGCCTGATGGACATCCAAGGGTTCCTGCCTGCCAGGCAGAACGTCGCGGACCACTTTCGCCGTGGACAGTCCGTGCTGGCTCGCGTGCTCGGCTCGCCCGAGTCTGGCGTATACCAACTGAGCATTCGCAACCAGGTGTTCCAGGTTCGCTCCGATCAACCGCTGAGAAGCGGGCAGTATCTACGACTGCAGGTGCTCGGCCCACAAGGCTTCGCCCTCGTCGGCTCTCCAGCAGCGGACGGGGCGGCAACTCCGTCGCCCCCAGCGACCACCACTCTGGGACGGGAGGCGGCCCTCCTGACGATGTTCGGACTACCGCTGCTTCCCGAGTTCATCGAGCATCTCCAGCAGCTGACCCAGGCCGACTCAGGTGCGACGGAGGGGGGAGCCTTCATGCTCGCGCGAGGCGTGCTGTCGGGCCCACAGCTGTCGGCGGCGATCGGGCGACTGGTGGCGGGCACCCACCCACTAACCCCCGCTGCTCAACTCGCCGCGGTGCCCTTGCCGCATGCCGGCGAGCTCGTGCAGCTGCTGACCGGCCCGACGGTCCCGACCCTCGATACCCTTCGCCTGGCGGTGTCGCTGCTGGACCAAATGGCTCAACAACTCTCCGCCCAGACCCGGCACGCGCTCGCCTCCGCGCCGCTGCTGCAGGTTCACGCACTGCTGCTCGGGCAACTCGAAGCCTCCTCTAGCGAGCTCTCACCGACCACCGAGCTGTCGGCGCTGCTCAGCCACCCCGATTCGAGTGAGGCCTTGCGTCAAGTGTTCCAACGACTCGACCCCCAGGAGAACCCGGCCCTGGCACGTCACCTCCTCGACGGTCTGGCGGGTCGCGGCGAGTCGACCGCGCTGGACAGCTTGCTCGCAGGCAGGCCACTGGATGCCCAGACAGCCGGTCGTCTCGTCCGCCTGCTACAGGACCTGCTGGCTGAGCTGGCCCAGAACCGGTATGCCCGCTTGCTTGCCGAGGGCAACGCGCAGCTGGTCGCCAAGGAGTTGATCAAGACAGCGCTGGCCGATCGCCCTGCCGCCCAAGCTCAGCTCGAGACGAGCCTGCTGGCAGCCGGGCAGCCCGAACAAGCCGCGTTATGGGAGGCCCTCTCGTCTAGTGAGCAACACGCGATCGAACGACTACCCGACATTGGGCTGCTGCGCACTGCGTACGAGAGCGTGCATACTCTGCAGGTCCGGCTACAGGCACAGACCCTGCTACCGATGCTTGCCGATCCCGGCCGCATGATGCTGGCCGTACTCGATCTGCCGATCACTCCTGGCGGCCCTTTTCGCAGAGGGCAGTTCCAACTGCTGATCCGCCGCGATGCCGCGGGGAAACCAGATCTCGATCGGCCACGTACGCTCTACATTGATGTCGACCTGACCCGCCTCGGACGGGTCGAGGTGCTCGGTGCGCTACAAGGGGACACCGCCAACCTCTCGTTCTTCTTGGATGGTGGGGACCAGGCGGACTTCCTCAGCGCCCAGGCGGACGTCGTGCGGGAGGGGCTCGCCGCACTGGGCCTGTCCGCAACCATCTCTGCGACGCCCCGTAAGGAGCCGCTCGTGCCGCCTGCGCGGGAAGGCATCGAACACCACGGGGAAGTGGGAGGTATCGATGTCATGGCGTAGGCTGCGTGAACCAGCCCCGACCCAGGATCCCAAGGACTGGCCGGAGCGTGGTCTGGACCGGCAAGTCGCCGTAGCGCTACGCTACGACGCCCATGACCACGCACCCAGGCTCGTGGCCAAGGGACGGGGCGAGGTGGCCAAGGCCATCCTGACGCTGGCCGAGACACACGGAGTCCCGATCACCAAGGACCCCGACCTGGCCAGTCTGCTCCAGCAGCTGCACCTGCAGCAGGAGATCCCGCCCGAGTTGTACAGGGTGATCGCCGAGTTGCTGGTGTTTCTGTATCAACTCAACGCCGAATACAGACCCTAGCCGCGCCAGTTAGGGCTCTGGCTGGGCCCGGGCGACAGCCGGTAGATCAGGTACGGGCGCCGTCCAGGATCGCCAACCCCAGCGAACCAAACACGATGACGGGAGCCCACGCGGCAAAATGAGGTGCCAGTATGGCCTTGTTGCCCAGATTGATCATCACGAAAAGCGACACATAATAGGCCGCCGCGACCAAGATGCAGATACCCACCCCGAGAAAGAAGCTCTGCGTCTCGCGAGCAACGATCAGCGGAGCGCCAATGATCAGCAGAATCAGAGTCGCCAACGGCATCGCCAGCCGCATGTGCAGCGACATGACCAGATCGTAGCGCAGCGGGTTGCTGCGGATCTTCTCCATCAGTTCCCGAGCCGGTGTGAACATCTCCATGTCCGTCGACTTGCTCGTGTACAGCGCGCTCACCTTGAAATCGGTGGTCAGCACGTAGCCGTCCTTCCCGAACCTCTTCGGATAACCGGGCATGAAGGTCAGCGTCTTGGGGTGGAACCGAGTGATCACACCATTCGACAGCACCAGAACGAGCTTGTCGCCAACTCGCTGCCAGCGACCGGAATGCGCGTCTACTTCGCTGGCTCGACGGCCACCCACTGCATACCGCTCAAGCACCCGCACCTGATAAAAGGTGGTCTTGAAGGGGAATATCCAGCCAAAATAGAAGACCCGCCCCGAGCTGTCATACGTCTGCACCGCCTTCAGAACCTGAGTGTCGCCCTCCTTCAGTACCTTGGCCTGATTCAGCCTGCGGGACAGCCGGGGGATCACCAGCTCCTGCACAGCGATCATCGAGAGCGCGCACACAATCGCGAGGACCAGATGCGGCAACATGATGCGGTAGAGGCTGACGCCACTGGCGTGCAGCGGAACCATCTCGTTGTGCCGCACCATACGGGTCATCGTGAACATCGATGCCAGCAGCATGATCACGGGCGCGACCTGGATGTAAATCACCGGGACGCGTATCAGGTAATACTGAAAAATCATGCCAACGAGCGAGCTGCCCGCGCCTTCGAACAACCCTTGTTGACTGGAGACCGCCTGCATCGACCGATAGTAGTCGATGAAGTCCTCCAGCTTCTCGAAGCCGTCGATCAGGATGTACAGCGCGAGCATCCCGACCAGACAGATGACGAAGCTCTGGATCAGAGACCAGATAATATAGCGATCGAGCACCTTCAACATCTCAGGCGAATCCTACCCTCGGGCTCTTCGATGACTACCGCTTTTCTGCCGGAAAGCCGTCCTGAGGCCCCAAATTTTTGCTTTGCCCCGCGCAGCGTGATAATAAAGAAGGAAAGCGATTCGGGGTTCTATTCGAGACCGTGACCCGTGAGTGACAAGGTCGTCCTGGCATATTCTGGCGGACTGGAAACTTCGGTCTGCATCCACTGGCTGCGCCACAAGCGCAACCTGAAGGTCATCGCTTGCACCGTCGAGCTGGGCGGGGGCCAGTATCTGCAACCGGTCGCCGAGAACGCAATCGACGCCGGCGCCACTGCCGCGCACATCTCAGACCTGCGACAGCGGTTCGTCTGCGAGTTCGTTCTGCCTGCCCTGCATGCCAACGCCCGGTACGAACGGGAGTATTACCTCCATGCCGCCCTCTCACGCCCCCTGATCGCAGCCGAGATGGTTCGTATCGCCAAGGAGGAGAATTGCCACTGCATCGCACACGGGGCATCGCTGTCTGGCAACGATCCGGCACGGTTCGAGACCGCAATCGCCAACCTCGCCCCGTCGATGAAGGTGATCCACCCCCCCAGCGAGTGGACCACCACCGACCGAGACGGTCTGGTAGCCTACGCCGAGCGGCACAACATTCCATACTCGATACCCGGAGAGCCTGGCTACTCCATCGACGCCAACCTCTGGGGCACCGGCATCTCGCAAGGTGAGGTGGCCGATCCCTGGATCGAGCCGCCCTCCTCCGCCTTCCTGATGACAACCGCCCCCGAAAAGTCTCCGGACCAGGCAACCGTGGTCGAGATCAACTTTGAGGCTGGCATTCCCTGCGGACTAGACGGCATGACGATGGACGCAATGGATGTCATCGTCACGCTGAATGAGCTGGGGGGCTCCCACGGCGTTGGGCGTTTCGACTGCATCGAAAACCGCTTCCAGGCGATCAAGACCCGCGAAATCTATGAAGCCCCGGCCGCGAAGATCCTGGTGCGCGCCCACGAAGCGCTGGAAGATCTGACACTCTCCAAGGCCAGCACCCAGTTCAAGGAACTACTCTCCCGCAAGTACGCAGAGTTGATCTACAACGGTCACTGGTTCAGCGACTTGCGCGTCGCACTCGACCAGTTCTTCCGCTCGATTCAGGCCTCCGTTACCGGAGACGTGCGGATGAAACTCTACAAGGGGCACGCCAGCGTGCTCGGCCGCCGATCGGAGTACTCGCTCTACGAGGTCCAGCAGGAGATCTCGAGCGACGTTCAGGGCTTCAACAGCTTGGCTCAGGTGCCGAATCAGGCCGAAGCCAAGCTGAAGGCGGATCGACGGGCTCAGGAACTCCAGGGCGAACAGACTTTCCCCGAGCGCAAACAGCGGCCCGCCTAAGCTGTCACGATTCCGACCCCGCTAGCCGGAAGGGGCGGTGTTGCTATCCTGCGGAGAATCCCGGATCGTCGAGTCTTCGGCCAGTTCCTCCACCACCTGCCTCAGCGACTCCCGAGCCTCCCCTACCTGGCGGCGAAAATTGACCGGCACATCGGTGCCGAGCGACTTCTCGACATCAGGGAACAATGCGTCCCGCACCTTCTCGGGATCCAGGTCACCCGGCACCCGATAGTGATAGGCTCCCGTATAAGAGGTTGGCTTGATACCCGGACTGAACCGCTGCAATATCCTCCGACTGACCAGATCGTTGATCACCTCGTGCAACATGGAGCGCGGGGCCCCGATGTTGCTCTGCAGCGCGTCGAAGGTTGGCTCGGTGGGCGCCAGTCGCAGCACCTCGAGATAGACCGCGGCCCGCGTCGGCATATACTTGACGTGACGCATATCGCGAATGCTGTAGGCCAGACAGAGCATGAACAAGACCACGACGCTGAGATAATAGATCCAGAGTGTGATCAGCGCCACCAGCGCCCCCTCCATCAACAACTGGATGCTCCTGAAGTTCTGCGTCATGTAGTCGAAGCCCACGTTGCCGATTGGCAGAAAGACCCCGATGCCCAGGCAGAGCAGCACCTTCTCCTTGATCGGCACGTCGTCCAGCGGAAGCACGATGACCAGCAGTATGGCGGCCAGCAGCGCGGCGAACACACCATGGACCACAGGATGACTGAGCCAGTCGATGTGGTCCATCTGCTTCTGCATCAGGTTGAACGCACCTAGCGAGATCGCCATCACCACCCCGACCGAGGAGAGCCGAAAGAGAAAACCCTTCCAGAAAATCCCGAACAGGAACGACAGATCCAGGATCGAGTGAGTCGACGAGATGCCAAAGAGGTAGTTCAGGTTGCTAGTCAGCGAAAACATCAGCATGAAGGCGAAGTAGAGGAACAGTATGGTCAGCACGACGTAGACCTGGGCACGGTTGGCCTTCATCGCCAGTTCCTGCGTATTGCCCATCAGCTGCTTGAAACTGCTCGGAAAAAGTGTCTTGAAGACCAGGTCGTTCAACTCGACGCCGGCCGTGATACCCTGCATCAAGATACCCATCAGGCCGAGGCCGGCCAGCAGCACGAAGACCCCCGATAGCGCCAGCGAGGCCGACATCGAGAACCCCCCTCTCTCGCTGAAGACCGTCGCCGCCGCCCAGAGCCGCGCACCGATCTTGCGCAGCACAGGCAACTGTTCAGCCTCGGGCGCCGGCGACGGGACCAGTGGGCGGCTTTCGGTCACCGGCACTCTACGCGTGCTGGTGGCCATCATCTGGCGCAGCACTCTGATCCGCTCCCTCAGATCCTTGAGACGGCGCGCCAGCGGCTCGAACCGGGCAGCGTCCCCATTGAGTTCGGGCAGCCCTTTCAGCAGGCCAACCATGCCACCGGCCCAGTCGACATGCCCGGCCAACTCATCGAGTTGCTTGTCGTCCTCCCGCTGTTGTGGCATCTGCGACTCCAGCTGTTCGAGTTGGAATCGCAGTCGGCCCAAGACCTTCTCCGATTGCTCGAACCACAGATCGCCGTGACGCGGGTCATACGAGCGTAGCGCGTTGTTGTGCTTGACCATCTGGCCGATTCCGGCTGGGAGTGCTTCTTTCAGCACATGGAACGGAATCGCGGTCAGCAGAACGGACTCCGAGCCAACCAGGTCCGTGATCCACTTGCGCAGCTCCGCCTCACATCGTCCGTCCAGTTGCTGCAGTCGACTGACAGCTTGATCCCCCCAATCCGGCAACTGGGCGCCCTCGCGGAACGCGATCTCCAGATCGCCCAACAGACGCTGTCCGGTTTCTCCCTTGAGCCCTTCTTCCAACCGACCCAGTTCCTCACCCAGCCGTCTGTCCCTCTCGATGTCGGGTGAATCGGCCCACTCCTCGATCTGCTCGACCAGCCACTGCGTCCGCTTGTCCAGGGTCGGCATCATCGACACCCAGCGGCTAGTCCGCTTGCGACATAGCCGGCGATAGGACTGCACGGCCAGGAGCAACGCCCCCGGCACGATCAGCTCCAGGTTGGGACCGAGTTGCGGCCAATGGAGCTTGATGTACTGGTCCGATGACTCACTCGACTGGTCGCTGCGCCAGCGCAGCATCAACCCGAGCGAAAGCATCATACTCAGACGCTTGGCCCAGTCACTGGCACGGGCATCTGTGGCGGGAGATTCGGTCATGGGATGCACGGCGGACAATGCTATTCTTACCTCACGAGACCGTCAACCGTCCAATCAGGACTAGTCGCTATAAACCACGTAACTGGAAGGAGTTTCCCAGAGTTTAACCGCCCTGACCGGCAGCCCGATTTCCTGGGCGCTGACATGGATGACACGGGCGATGTTCTCGGCCGTCGGGTTGTCATCCATCAGGTAGAGTGGCTCACCCATCTTTTCCAGCAAGGGAACCAGCGGATCTCGCCGGCAGAGGATCATCTTGTGGTCCAGATGCTCGTCGATCCACCCCTTCAGCAGTCGCTTGATCTCGGTGAAGTCAAGGACCATTCCCAGCGTGTCCAGTTCGGCCGCGGACAGACGCACTTCGACCAGACCATTGTGGCCGTGAAGGTGGCGGCACTTCCCACGGTAGTCGAGCAAGCGATGGCCATAGCAGAAATCGATCTGCTTGGCCACCTGCCAACCAGTGTTCATCGAGAGCTGACGACGCTTTCCAGAAAGCCCTCGAGACAGTCCTGGAGAACCCCGAAGCAGACTCGAAAATGCTCGATGCCGCGCCCCACCGGATCCGGAATCTCACGAGGCAGCTGGCAGTCCGAATGGAATTCGCTGATGTAGTGGACCTTTCCGCTGAGCGGCTGACCTTTAGCGAGCGCCTCTACACGTCTGAAGTGGGAGTCGGACATCACCAGAACGCAATCGGCCTGCCGAATCAGCTCGGGACTGAGAGCCGACGACTGGAACTCGTCAAGCGACAAGTCGTGCTCCAGGCAGACTTCCCTCGCGTTGCCCACCGGCGGCGCGCCGGTGTAACCGATCGTTCCCGCAGATCGTACGACAAGATCGGGCAGTTCATAACGCAAACACATCTCTTCCAAGATGGCATGGGCCATCGGGCTACGACACATGTTGGCAGAACAGACGATCAATACGTGCATAATCACCTTCGGTAAGTTGCTCGTCAGCATACCACGCACCTATCGAAACACGCTGCCGAATAGCTGGCAACTTGCCTTGTTTCGTCAAAATGTCTCCGACACACCCTGCAAACGACCCGATAATCCCTCGCCATGACCGGAGAAGGTAACCCAGAACAAGGACACCGGCCCGGCGCTTCCTCGCTCCCGCGCAGCCCGCAGACCAGCGAGCGCCTTGCCCGTATAGACCGGCTCCAGGTCGAGACCGTGAGCGCGCGCCTGGGCTACCGCGTCCATCGATGAGCTGGTACAGCGGGCGTAGCCAGTGCCGAACTGGTCGTGGACCCAGCTTAGCTGCCGGCGCAACAAAACCGCGGGATCAGCTGGCCGACCAATGAGCTTCAGCGCCCCTCGAGCCAGTCGGCCTGCCATCAGCGGATTGGCAACCGCCCGATCGGTCACACGCACCGCACGCACGCGGGTCTTCAGCCCAGCCAACCCAAGGCCCAAAGCCAGCCCCACAGCCGTGCCACCGCTGCCGTAGGCCACGTAAAGGTCATCTGGCTCGGGCAACTCCCCCGCGGCAACCTGAGCGGCCAGCTCGAACGCTGCCGCAACATACGCCACGGTACCCAACCCGTCGCTGCCTCCCGCAGGTAAAAGACGAGCACCCCGGCGACCAGCGCTCCGCAGTTTGCGCAGCGCTCGGACAAACCCGCCGGCTCGCTGGAACTCGCTCGCCTCGCCCGCGATCAGCGCATCTTTCTGATCCGAGCCGGGATAGCGAGGCATCGGAAACTGAATCACCGTCAATGGCCACTGCTGCTTGCGGCAAGTCAGCGCTGCGGCGACCAGCCAGTTCGAGCCCGTGGGCCCCATCGTCGCCAGCGGCCCGCCATCGTGGTCGGCCAGCAAATAAGCCAGCTTGCGGATCTTGTTTCCTCCATGATCCGTGGCCGTCATATCGTCTCGCTTGAGCCACACCCCCTCACCCAGCCACGGTGCGGGCTCGACCGGAGTGGGCAGGGTCGCCAGCGGCAGCGGCCTGGGACTGAACTGGGGATAGCGGCGCAGCAAAGAACTCATCGATCCACTTGGGCTGTGTCTGAATCAAACACGCGGACCAGATGCGAACCGAGACGAGGCAACCACCCGGTGATGCGGGTGACGTCGAGTCCGAGCAGGAACCCCGCTCAAGTCGAACGAAAACCGCCGCGAAGGACGACCTCCGCGAGATAGGACCGCCCTCCAGGGATTATCTGACAGAGCCGGACCCGGTTCAATTCGGAATTCGCAACTCGCATTTGATCTTCAAATGATTACGATGCCTAGTGATGGTGGACGAGGCTAGGTTGCGCCACCGAGAGTTACCCCGCTGGGTGCTCCCGGCAATCGCAGCCGTCATTGCAACCGTGCCCTTCATCCTCGCCGCACTGGACCGGACCAGCTGGGCCCAAGCGTCGCGGATGGCGGTTCTCGCGGGAGAGGTGCCGCTGGTCTTCCTGTTGTTTTGCTGCATCTTCCAGGTCGGCCGGCGTCGGGAGTTGCTCTGGGCAACGTTCTACGTGCTGTCGACGGCTGGAGCGCTCGTAAGCCAGCAGCTGCTGGTCGGCTGGCTGGTCGTGGGTCACTTGGCCTTCGCCGGCCTTTTATGCGTTCGTGCCTGGCGAGACGGATTCGTCCAGATTCGCCGAGCCGTGATTGCACTCGAGAGGGAGCAGATGGAGCGAGCCAACCTCGCTTACGGCCGTTACCTGATCCTGGGACGTACCTTGGGCCCTAGGGAGTGGGAAGCATTGCGCCGCACAACCAT
>CAZANL010000072.1:0-12689 GCA_964486115.1 uncultured Planctomycetota bacterium | reverse complement strand
GCTGCAGATGGCCGCCGGCGAGGCCTACCGCGCGAGCGACACCCTGCGCATGGCGATCCGCTCACCGAACCGGCCGGAGGTCATTCGCCGCACCCTGAGGCAGGTGCAGGGTTCCATCGGGGGGCTGCTCACACTCAGTCGAGGCAGGATTCGGCAGGGGATCGCACTGCATGACAAGGGCGACCTGAAAGGCGCGATCAAGATCTACAAGGCGATCATCGCCAGCTGGCCACAGGAGGGCTGGGCCCACTTCGAGCTCGGCCAGTCGGTGCGCCTCTTGCAGATGAAGAAGGACCCCAAGCAGGCCCTGGCCGTCAACGCGCACCACGCCGCCTGTCGGCGCCACAACCCGTTGATGTGGCAAGCCTGGCAAGGCAGCGATCGCACGGTGATCAACGGGCTGATGGGGCTCAAGCTCAGGCTCCTGCCGGCCTGGGCCAAGATGATGCAGGGCCGGGACCTCACCAACGCCTTCAGCGACATCGCCGCTGGAGCCCAGCAGGCGGGCCTTCATCAGATGGCCATCTTCTCCGCCATGCTCGCCACCGATCATCGCGGCAAGTATGCCGAGGGCTACCACGCCTTGATTGCCAAGAGCCTGCGTGCGCTGGCTGCCGGCAAACCGACCGAGGCTCTGCTCGAAGCGATCGTGAAGCCCGGACGCAAGCTGTTCAGCCCTGCCAAACACGAGAAGCCAGCCCAACCCAAGTAGCACGGAACAAGCGCCGCATGATCTAGCGCTGCGCCGGCTGGCAGTGGCTACTGCTTGAGCTGGCCGAGTTACTCTGGGCTCTCAGGCGAGCCTCAGCTCGCGGGCATCGATGCCCCCTGGTGGTGAGCCCAGCGAAATTCGGGCGCTCCTGCTACCGCAGCGGCAAGCTGAGCATCGACTTCTTGCCTTCCACGTCTTCTACCTGCAGCCACAGGCGAGCGCCCTTGGGCAGCGGGTCCGGGACCTCGACGTGCGCATGCAGACCCCCGCGTCCACCGTGGCCGCCATGTGCCTTGGCCTTCATCGAGCCACTGCCGTCCTTGACGCCGATCCACAGTCGCAGCCCACCGATCGGCCTGTCGACAGCCAGCAGGTAAACCACCCGCCCTCCGGGCTCGATCTGGCCCCGCAGCTGGGCGGTGACCGTCACATCGCCGGCAAGGCCGGACAGACCGACCAGTTTTTTCGGCTCGGGCTTTCCCCCCTCCACCCTTAACGGCTCGGCTTTTTCCCCCTCCCCCTTTTTCCCCTCGACGTTTGTCGACTCGGCCCTTGTCGGCTTGGGCTGCGTGTCGGAGCTAGGCGCTTCCGACGGCGTACCGTCTCCACAGCCGGCGAGAATGAATACGAGTAGAGCGATGTGTAGGTCCTTCATGCGGTTTCTTCTTTCCGGTCCTTGCCCGGTTTACCTGCGCTGAAAATCCATGCGTAACCAGCCGGTACGACCAGCAGGTTGAGTAACGTAGAACTGAGCAGCCCACCGAGGACGACGACTGCAAGCGGCGCGAGCAGCTCGCTGCCTGGACGACCTGCCGCCCAGGCCAGCGGGATCAGGCCGAGGACCGCGGTCAGCGCGGTCATCAGAATCGGAACCAGCCGCTCGAGAGAGCCCTGGATCACGGCCTCGTGCAAGCCCCGCCCCTCCTCTTTCATCAGGTAGGCATAGTGATTGACCAGCAGGATGCCGTTGCGCACGGCGATGCCGAACAACGTGATGAATCCGACCAGTGAGGCGATCGAGATCACGGGAGCCTGATAGCGTCCCCCCCCGCCAAACAGCGCGAGGGTGTTGCCCACCACATCGCGCGTCTCGGTCAGATAGATCGCCAGGATGCCGCCGATCAGCGCCAGCGGCAGGTTGACCATCACCAGGAGCGCCGCCCGAGTCGAGCCGAAACTCATATTGAGCAGCAGCAGAATCAGCAACGCCACGCCAGCCCCCATCAGGTAAATCGTCCGCGAGGCCGCCTGCTGCGCCTCGAACTGCCCCCCGTAGACCGCCGTATAACCGTAGCCCTGGACGATCGGGTCGACACGCGCTCGCACCTGCGTGATCAGGTGCCCCAGGTTGTACCCTTCGGCGACGTTACAGCTGACCACCGCCTTGCGGCGGGCATTCTCCCGGGCGATCAGGTTGGAGGACTCCTCGACACCGATGTCGGCGACTTCCTCGAGGCGCACCAGCGCCCCGCCCTGGCCGCGCAGCAACAACCGCCGCACGTCCCGGATCCGCCTGCGCTGGTTCTCGTGGAGGCGAACGACGATGTCGTAGCGCCGGATGCCCTGGTTGACCTCCGCCACGACCTCACCGAAGATGGCGTCGTTGACCTGCTCGGCCGCAGCCGCCGGCGTCAGACCCCAGCGGCTCAGATCGCCCTGCCGGTAGCGGATCGGCAGCGTCGTGATCATCACCTCCCGATTGGCGGCGACATCGCGCGCCCCGGGGATGGCCGTCAACTCGGCCTCGATCTTCTTGGCAAGCACTCGCAGCGTGGCCAGATCGTTGCCGAAGATGTTGATCGCGATCGATGCCGGGGTGCCGGACATCACGTGGCTCAGCCGATGCTCGATCGGCTGGCCAACCATCACGGTGATGCCAGGAATCCCGCCGATCACCTTGTCGATGCGCGCCCGCACCTTCTCCTTGGCGAAGCCCTTCTTGACCGTGACTTCGATCTCGCTGTTGCTTACCGGCTCGGCGTGCTCATCTCGCTCGGCTCGCCCGGTCCGCCGCACGACGCTGCGCACGCCCTCGATGTCGACCAGCTGCCGCTCGACCGATAGGGCCATCCGGTCGCTCTCCTCCAGTGAGGTGCCGGGCGGCGCCAGCAGGAACACGGTGAACGTTCCCTCGTTGAACTCCGGCAGGAAGCTGGTGCCAAATGTGCGCGCCAGCAACAGGCTGGCCACGGTCGCCAGCAGCGCACAACAGACGACGGTCCGCCGCCAGTGGACCATCCAGCGCAGCATCGGTTCGTAGGCCCACTTGAGCAGCCGGATCAGCGCCCCCTCCTTGACGACACCCTCCGCAATCCGGCCCAGCAGCTGCTTGCTCAGCGCGGCGGTGACCGTCACGGCGACCAGCAGCGAGGCACCGACCGAGATCATGTAAGCCAGGCCCAGCGGCCGGAAAAATCGCCCTTCAAGCCCCTTGAGGAACAGCAGCGGCACGAACACGATGATGATGATCACGGTCGCGAAGACCACCGAGTTGAGGATCTCGCCACAGGCGGCAGAGATCACGCGTGTCGTCGGGTTACGCTCGCCCTCCGCCAGCAGTGCATTCTCGCGCAGACGCCGAAAGATGTTCTCGACGAAGATGATACCGTCGTCGACGACCACCCCGATGGCGACGGCCAGCCCCCCAAGCGTCATCACGTTGATCGTCTCGCCCGCCCCCCACATCACCAGCAAGGTGATCGCCACCGACAACGGGATCGCGACCAGGCTGATCACGGTCGTGCGCAGGTTGAGCAAGAACATCGTCAACACCACGGCGACGAAGATCGCGGCGTCACGCGAGACGGCCATCACGTTATCCAGCGAGAGCTGAATGAAATCGGACTGCCGCATCACTTCGCGGTTCAGACGGACCCCCACCGGCATACCGGGCTTTGCATCATCGAGCGCCTTGTCGATGGCGCGCGTCAGCGCAAGCGTGTTGGTGCCAGGCGCCTTCTGGATGCTCAGCACCACGGCGCGGCGCCCCGCCTCGCTCGCGGTACCACGCTTGGGTGCACTGCCGCGGACCACCTGGGCTACCTGGCCGATCGTCACCGGCGCCCCGCGGTGGTACTTGATCACCGTCGCCTTGATGTCCTTGGCGCTGTTGACGCGCGCCGTCTGGCGCAGCGGCACCTCGAGGCCCGACATGTTACTGAGGTACCCCGCCCCGGCCGTGCTGTGGGCCTTGCGCGCTGCCTCGATCACGTCCTGCACCGTCAAACCATAGAGCAGCAGCCGGGTCTGGTCGACATTGACCTGATACTCCGGCAGGTCGCCGCCGATCGCGACCACCTGCGACACCCCGGGGACGCTAAGCAGTCGGTTGCGCAGCTCGAACTCTCCGTAGGCACGCAACTCCAGATCGCTCACCTGCGGCTTGCCCTTGGCGTCGACCTCCGAACTGAGCGAGATGAGCATGATCTCGCCGGTGATGCTGGTCACCGGTGTGATCTCGCTGTGGACACCCTCGGGCAGCGCCTCAGCGGCAAGGCCCAGACGCTCGGAGACCAGGTAACGCGCCCGATAGATGTCGACGCCCCAGTCGAACTCGACCCAGACGATCGACAGACCGATCGCGCTGCCGCTGCGCACCCGGCGCACACCCGGCAGCCCGTTGACGGCGCTCTCGATGGGGAACGTCACGTACTGCTCCACCTCGCCCGCGGCAAAACCCGGCGCTTCACTGAGGATGACCACTGTCGGGGCATTCAGCTCCGGGAACACGTCGACCGGCATGCGCGGGACCTGCCACACCGCATAGCCGATGAGCATCAGCGCCAGGCCGATGACCATCGGGGCGTTACGCAGGGAGAAGTCGATCAGCCGCTGAAGCACTAGTGCTTGCCCTTGTGGAACGTCCCGTCGGCGTGAAAGTGCCCACCCTGGCGGGAGCTGCCGCTGCTACTGAGCATCAACTCGTAGGCCCCGTGAAGCACGACCTGGTCACCGGTCTTGACCCCGCTCTCGACCACGACCCAGCGCCCGTCGTCGGCGCCCAGGTCCGCGTCGATGCGGATCACCTGATCGGGGTTGCCCGGATCCCGCCGGAAAAACACCCGCGAGAGGCCATCGCGGATCACCGCCGACAGCGGGATCGCATTCTCGGCCCCGCCACCTCCAGCAACCGTGATCTCCATCTCGGCGGCGATACCGGGGCGAGCCCAGGCCAGTCGCTTATCGTGCTCGATCTTGGCCAGCAGATCGATGGTCCGCTGATCGGCGTCCGCCTCCAGACCGATAGCCAGGGTCCCTGCGAGCGCTCCCCGCAGAGCCTGCGAGCCGCCCCGAGGCGGCACCACGCTCACCGGCAGCCCATCCTTGAGCTGCCGTAGATCACTCTGCAAGCCGACCGCGCGGAACCGCAGGCGCCGCATGTCGACCGTGGACAGCACCAGCTCCGATGCCTCGACCCACGCGCCGCCGGTCACCCCGATCTGGCCCACGATCCCAGCTTGCCGCGCGCGAATTTCGATCCGGTCGATCGTGCGCCAGTAGGGAAGCGGTTTGTCATTGGTACCGACGTTGCGCCGCAATTGCGCGACCGGGACCCCCAGCAAAGAGGAGGCCTTGCCCAGCGCCAGGTCGAGCTTGTCCGAGCCCGGCATGGCCTGGGTCCCGGTCGCATCGGCATACAGCAGCGGCATCCGTCGCCGATAGCTGATGACCGTCGACGCGCAGACAGCCTGCTGCAGCTTGATCTCGGCCCGCTCCTCGGCGACCTCGGCCAGACTGGTGTAGACCGCGGCCAGTTGAGATCGCGGGTCGTCCGTGCTCTTCTCGGCGCTGCTTCCGGCGGCGATCAGCTTCTCGACCTGCTTGACTCGCAGCTCCCAGATCGCGGCCTGAGCTTCCAACCGTTGCTTGTGCAGGCCGGTCACGCGGTATCGTTCCTGCAGCCCCGAGCTGCGCTTCAGCGAGAGCCGAATCGCCTCCACCGACGAGGCCAGCGTGTCCTGCAGTGCGCGCCACTGCGGAGAGTTCAGGCGGTACAGCGGCGTGCCGACCTTCACGCCTTGATACTGCTTGACCAGCAGCTCGGCCCGCCCGGACAGCGCCGCGTGATAGTGATGCCGTGCGGTCGGATCCAGCTCGAACCGGCCGGGCACCCGGATCGTCGAGCGGACATCTCGTCGCTGGACCTTGGCGAAGGTGATCCCCAGGTTCTTGCGCACCAGGTCGGGGATGCTGATCCGGTTGGTTATCGGGGGGGCCTTGGCCGCGCCGCCGGTCTCGGATGGCTTGTCGGGCTTGTTGGGATCATCGCAACCCACGGCCAGCACCAGGGCCAGCACACCAGTCAGAGAGAGTCCGCGCCACATCAGTCAGCCTCCGCAATCCGTCCCGTCCATGGTGTCTCGATCGACCCGACCAACGCCTCCAGCCGGATCTCAGAGAGCGTCTCGGCCAGGCGCGCCGTCAACACCTGGCGCTTCAACGAGTGGGTTCTGTCCAGCGCGTCCAGCATCACCAGGACGTCCAGATCGCCGAGTGAGGCCAGCTTGCGCAGTTCCATTTGTTGCGTGTCGATCAACGGGGCGAGTCGGCGCTCGAGAAACACGCGACGCACCTGCGCAGCGGCCACGGAGGCCCGCAGCGACGCCAGGGCAGCAACCTGCTCTTGATAGGTTGTCTCCAGCCGGGTCTTCGCTGCGAGCCGCTCGGCGCGGGCCTCCGCGATCGCTTGGCGGTTTCGGTTGATCAGTGGAATCGGCAAGCTGAGCACCAGGCCCAGCTTGTTGGCCCCGTCCTCGCGTTCGAAACCCGGGCCGACCGACAGATCCGGATACTGCTTGCGCAGCTCCAGCCTGAGCCCCGCATCGGCCACCTCGTAGCGCGCTCGGGCCAGCCGCAGCGCCTGGTTGGATTCGCGAAGCTGCCCGAGCAGATCCTTCCCGAATCCACGTCCCGCGGGGAGCCTCGGCACGAGCGTCAGCTTGCCTCCAGGCAGCAGTCCGAGCAAGCTCCGGATCGTCAGCGCACCCTGCAACAGCTCCTGCACATCCTGTTCACGCTCAGCCAGGTGCGTCAGCCGCTCGATCTCGAACACACGCACCGAGGTCGCGCCGATCTTGCCGAATCGGCGCTGGATCGAGGCCAGCTTGTGGACCGCCGAGAGCCGGGTCAGCTGCGCATCCATCAGCCTGATCCGCTCCCACCCGGCCGACCAGCGCGCCCATGCCACGCGCAGCTTGATCACCCCTCCCCACTCCGTTTGCCGCACCTCGCGCAGCGCGACCTCCGCGCCCATGCGTGCCTTCTCCTGGACCAACCCGAGTCGCCCCGAAACGGGAATGGTGAAGCGCAGACTGGAGGCGAAGACCCAGGGATTCTCGGGCGCCTGGAGCACCCGCATCAGGTCCAGATCGAGTTCCGGATCCTGCCAGAGACCGGCCAGGCCGGCTCTGGCCAGCGCGACCCGCGCCCTGGCTCGCTCCACCTGGAGGTCCGGATTGAACAGTAACGCCAGCACCTCCGCCTCTCTCAGGCTCAGACCATCCTCGGTGCTCAGCTTGACCGGCGAGGTCTTGTTGAGGGCGGCGAGCTGTCGGGCATATGCTTGCACCGAGCCCGAGTCGAGCGCCCGCCTGGACAGTTCACGGTGGTGCCGCTGCAGGTCGATCGAGAGCGGTTCGTAGGTCTGACAACCCGAAACCAGTGACAGGAGCACCAGCAGCAAGGCGAGAGAGAGATGAGAGCGCACCTGGACCTCCTTCAGACCACGCAGTGCATTCCGACCGCATGCTCGAGCAAGCAGTAGACGATCAGGCCACCCTGCGGAAACATCCAGCTGACCCACCCGACCGTCATGCAGGCCAGAACCAGTCCGCCCGCGAGCCGCCCCAGGTTCAGCGTCTGGCGGGGCTCTGTGTTCCTCTCGTCGATGACGAGCAACCGCTCGACCCGCGATCGGAGATCGTCAGAGCAGCAGAACGCCACCGCGCTGGACGGGGCTCGCAGATCCACCTGCCAGCGCAACACTTCGACGATCGCTTCGGCGACAAGCCGCCTGGAACCCAGCCGCATTCCCGCGTGGTCGTCACAGGCGTACTCTCGCGACACTCGCCAGGCGCGATACCGGTCCCTTACCCGGTTGGAGAAACTCAGAGGAGCCAACACGAGAGAGTAGAGCCATGCCAGGACATGGTCCCAATGATACCAGTGACCGGTTTCGTGGAGGAAGATCGCACTCAGCTGCTCGGCGGTCAGCCGCTCGACCAGTTCCCGGTGCAGGAACACCCGCGGGGCCAACGCGCCCCGCAGAAACGGCGCGGAGAAGCGCGGCGACGCGTGCAGTGTCCAGTGCAGCCGTACACGTCCGACGCGCGCCTCGACGGCCCGTAGTTTCTGCCGCAGCCGGCTGTCGCAGACACATCGATGGCGCAGCAGATGGATCGAAATCCACAGCTCGTGACCAGCGCGGAGCAGCACGCGCAGGCCCAGCACACACAAGGTGGCGACGACCAGTCCCGAGGGGGATCCGGGCAGTGCGGCATCGACGTCGCGCGTGGCGTGGTAGGCACCCGTCATGCCGCCGAACGCGTGCGGCAGGATGCAGATCAGCGTGCCGATGACCGCGGTCAAGGGAGTCAAGACGAGCAACAGACCCGCCTGCTGGCCTTCCGTCAATCGCCGCAACTGGCACGCGCCGCGCAACAGCAGCGGCAAGACGAGCACGGCGATCTGATAGAGCACGAAGAAGCCGAACAGCGCCACGAGCAGGTCGGTCATGGACTGCTCCTGCGCTGGGCCAGCTTCTGCTCCAGTTCTTCGAGCAGTTCAGGTTGTCGCTCGGCCAGCGAGTCGACAAAGCGACTCAGCGCCGCCGCGCTCATGTCCGGCATGAAGCTCTCGAGGAGCCGGTCGAGGCATGAGGCGATGAAGGACTCCCGCGACTCTTTCGGCGTATAAAGGTAGGCGTTGCCCGACTTGCGTCGCTCGAGCAGCCCTTTCTTCCACAGGCGGTCGGTGGTGGTCATCACGGTGGTGTAGGCCAGCTCGCTTTCGGCTGACAGTGCCTTTTGGATCTCTCGAACGGAGACGTCCTCGCGATCCCAGAGGACCTCCATGATCGAGGCTTCCCGGTCGCCGAGTAGGCGTTTGACTCCCAACAAGTGCTCCTGACCTCCCACCGAACCCCTACTATCCATGGTAGTAGATCTAGCGTCCACCGCCCCAACTGTCAAGCACTACTCGGTCCGGCCAGGTGCAGGGGCACCCTGGATCCGCAGCTCGGCGTATTCGGCGTATGGGGGAGTCGCGTCGTCAGCGCCTCGATAATCGCCGTCGTGCTGCGACCCGACATGGCTCACCGTCAGGCAGGACTGGCCGAAAACGGGCTCCTCCAGGAATTTCTCGAGACGATTCCCCGGCTCGGTCGTCTTTCCTGTGAACCCGAGCACGTAGGAGCTAGAAAACGCGGAAGTGGGCATCGCCTCGAACAGTGATCGCACCGGTCAAAGCGGGGGCCAGCTCGAGCGTCCGATTGAGGTCCTCGATCGCCCCGGTGTAGTTTCTCTTGAGGTAGCGAATGCGGCCCCGAAGGTGATAGAAGGCGGCGTTCTGAGAGGACTTCGCTCTGACGGGTTCATCAGGGATCTTGTGGATCGCTCGAAGAATCTGCCGCCAGGCCAGTGAGGTGGCACCGAGTCGCTGCTGCAGCGCTAGCACCGGTCTCTGAGCCTCGTACCGCCGTGTATCACACATCGCGAGTGCCGCTAACACCAGCAGTTGCTCGTCCTGTACAGCCGACAACCAGTCGGCCAGTGGCGCAACGGCCTCGGCGTGGCGCCCCTCCCCCAAGGCCCTGCAAAGCAGCTCGGCCAGGTCGCGGTCGGACTGACTCCAGCTCACGCTGGCTCCTTGCTTCCTGGCCTTCTCGGTCAGGCGTGACAAGGCCTGGCCCAGGAGCTTGATCATCTGTGGTTCTCGATAACCCAGCGCCTCCCGGATGTAGTCCTGAAGTAGCGGCGACGTTCGCGGACGCTCCGGCCGGGACAGACCCCGCTCGATGTCCGAGAGTATGTGCCCCAGGCGACGCGCTCGCTGCTTCAGACGGGCACCTCGGGCGCGATCGACCGCCCCGAGCCAGCGCCTGATCGACTCCGGTGACGCGCCATATTTTTCCAAGCGGCGATACACCCGGCCGGCCAGATTGACATCACCGCCCGCCAGTGCGACCTGGGCGTGCTCCTTTCCGACCCCCAGTGCCCGCCCCTGCAGCTCAGCATTGCCCGGAGATAGTCGCAGGGCCAGCCCCAGCGCTGTATCCGCCTGCTCGTAGGAATCCAGCATCAACTCCCATCGCTGGCGAAGGGCGGGATCGGTAGCCATCAGCTTCTCGGACAGCTCCCCGAATCGTCTCTTGTAGCCCCGGGCCCGGTCCAGGTGCTCTTCCGCCGCCTGAATCCGCGCTCTCACTCGCGTCCATCGAGTCAGCCAGGTCTGCCCCCACCACACAGCGACCAACACAATCCCCATCAGGGTCGCAGCGGACAGGCTGCGATGGCGTCTGGACCAGCGACCCAGGAGTTGGATCCGAGACGGCGAGCGGGCCAGAATCGACTCTCCAGCCTGCCAGCGCTGGAGTTCTGCGCAGACCGCTGAGGCGGTCGCATACCGCCGCCGAGGGTCGCGCTCCAGCATCTTCAGACAAATCGTCTCGAGCGGCTTCGGCAGGCTGCGCACCAGTTGAGACGGCTTGATCAACTCGCCGATCAAGATCGACCGGTAGAGTTCGTCCAGCGTGTGCCCGCGAAACGGCAGCACCCCGGTCAGCAGCTGGTAGAAGATCACCCCAAGAGCCCAGACGTCGGTGTGCAAGCCCAATTGACGTCTGTCTCCTTCCACCTGCTCGGGCGCCATGTAGTGTGGGGTACCCAGCACTGCCCCAGAGCGGGTCAGCCCTGACGTATCGAGTCCCTCCTGGCGCGCCAGACCGAAGTCGGTCACGATCGGCCGCCCCCCCCTCGGGCAACAGGATGTTCGCCGGCTTGAGGTCGCGGTGCACGACCCCGTGGTGGTGCGCGTGCCCCACGGCGTCGGCCACCTGCTCGAACAGACGAATCCTCTTGGCCAGCGGCAGGTTGCGTGTCACCTCGGCGAAGTCCTGGCTCTGGACGTACTCCATCGCGATGAAGGTCACCGCATTGCCGTGATCGTCGGTGTCCTGACCCACCTCGTGCACCCGAATGATCCCCGGATGGGACAAGCTGGCCGCCAGGCGCGCTTCACGCAACATACGCACCGCCGACTCGGAATTCCCACCAGGAGCAAGCACCTTCAGCGCCACGACACGTTGCAGCTTGGGATCCACCGCCTGATAAACCACCCCCATGCCACCGCGAGCAATCTGGGCGATCAACTCATAGCGACCAATCTGGCGCTTGGAGGGCAACCGCAGCTGGTTCTCGTGTTCCTCCCGCAGCAGCTCCGCAATCTGCTGGCTATCCAGCAGCCCCTCCTGCAAAAAGCACTGCGTCAGGTGGTGAATCCTCGTAGAACCAGAGGGCACATCCGACAGGTGGTCCAGACAACGATCCACCTGTTCTTTCGTGCCCAGACCGCGTGCGACGACAATCTGTGCCAGCCATTGTTCGGGGGTGGCTCCCAACGTCTCTGACGGGGGCGTCGAGCGATCCGGCCCGGCGAACAGGAAATCCCATTCCCCGTCGCTCAACCCGAGATCGGACGAGAGCAGGTCGGACGTTGATTGCTCCAAATCCGGTTGCCTCGACATCGAGTAAATCGTACGGAATGTCATTTCCGCTTTCTAGCAAAGAACCGCAACTCGAGAGCTATTCCAAGGGCCAGAGATAACCGGCATCGTCCCTGCCACACCTCGATCACACCCGAGAGACATGGGAAAGGAAACAAGGATGCGCGGAAAGACGATCTAATGGGGCAGCGAAATAACCGCAGCAGGCCTGGTTGTCCTGCTGATGTGGCATCGGTCCCCACAGGCGACCCCCCTGACGCAGCAACGCCCCGTGTCACGGTCTATTCTCCCGGAGCCGGCCTGCGCGGCACCACCGACGACCGCCCGAGCCCCCCACCCCACCGTCACGATGGGGACCGTGATCCACGTCTCGCACGCGACCAACCCGTCATCGTCTTACTACGCCAGGGTGATACTGAAAAACGTGAGTGGTCCGTACAGCTTCGTGTTCTTCTCGCGGGGTTTCAGCCGCAACTCGAACTTCACGGGGGCCACGCCGATCTCTTTGATCGACATGGCGACTTTCTCGAGCCAGCTCCAGATCGGACACCGACTGAGCTTACTCTCGCTGAGGAAATCCTGGCCCGTTCGAGCGGATACTACAACCGCGCAGAGCTTCCTGAATCAGATCGTGCCGAGATGAGGCTGCCTGATCGAGATCCATCGCCAGGGACTGCCGGACAGGTCACGCCGACAGCGGGAGCCGCGAGAAAATCTCACTCCCTCTGAAGCGTGGCGCACATGGCCCGGCGCCGCTGGACTCGCCTGGATAAAGGGTCGTCACCAACGCGTGCTGCCAGCCCACCCGCCGCTGACCTGGATCCAGATTCGCCGGACAGCCCAGAACCATCCCTCAAGGTTTCGCGGTCGGACCCGCGAGAGGTGCGTCGTTGATCAGCGACGACCACCGCCGCCGCCCCCCCCGGAACGATCACTGGCCTGGTCAACACGAATCGATCGCCCGTCCAGGTCGGATTCGTTCAGGTTCGCCTTGGCGGCATTCGCCTGCTCCGCGTCGGCAAAGGTCACAAAGCCAAACCCGCGAGATCGACCGGTGTCCCGATCATAGATGACTTTTGCTTCGACAACCTCACCGTACTCCGCGAAGTGCGCACGAAGCGACGCCTCATCGGTTGCCCACGCAAGACCGCCCACGAACAGTTTGGAACTCATGGCTACGCTACACTCCTTTTTCAGTGACCGGGGACCCGAGACCTGTTGATACGCCGGGCCACCCGCTGCCCTCAAGGCGAAAAG